>NZ_JCAKMZ010000024.1:0-59107 GCF_059515865.1 Acinetobacter sp. CY73
ATCATATAATCAAAAGCAGACAGAGACGCTTTTGCACCTTCACCCGTTGCAATGATGATTTGCTTATAAGGCACAGTGGTACAGTCACCCGCAGCAAACACACCTTTGACATTGGTTTCGTTGCGCTCGTTGATGATGATCTCACCACGATTGCTTAACTCAACCTTCGAGTCTTTTAAGAAATCCGTGTTTGGCAACAAACCAATTTGAACGAAGATCCCGGCAAGCTCTACAGTGTGCTCAACATCAGTTGTACGGTCTTTGTATTTTAGTGCTGTGACTTGTTTGCCATCACCGACCACTTCAGTCGATAAGGCATTTTTGATCACAGTGGTGTTCGGTAAGCTGTTCAATTTGTCTTGAAGTACTTGGTCCGCACGTAGTTTGGTATCAAACTCAACCAAGGTTACATGCTCAACAATACCCGCAAGGTCAATTGCCGCTTCTACACCCGAGTTACCCCCACCGATCACTGCAACACGTTTGCCTTTAAACAGTGGACCATCACAGTGTGGGCAGTACGCCACACCACGGGTACGGTATTCAGCTTCACCCGGTACATTCATCTCTCTCCAACGCGCACCTGTAGACAGGATCACGGTTTTCGATTCAAGTTTTGCACCATTTTCCAAAGTCACTTCAACATTACCGTAAGTGGTTTGGTCTGCACCCACAATCGATTTCACTCGTTGTAGATTCATGATGTCGACACCATACTCACGGACATGTGCTTCCATTTCAGCTGCAAACTTAGGACCTTGAGTCTTTTGAACTGACGTGAAGTTCTCAATGTCCATGGTATCCATCACTTGACCGCCCATGCGCTCAGCCACGATCCCAGTACGAATGCCTTTACGAGCCGCATAGATGGCTGCGGTATTGCCCGCAGGACCACCCCCAATCACCAATACATCAAAGGCTTCTTTGGCATTGAGCTTCTCCGCATCTTTCGCAGCAGCGTTGGTGTCTAACTTGGCAATGATTTCTTCCAAAGTCATACGCCCTTGACCGATGTGTGCGCCATCTTGGAACAACATTGGAACGGCCATGATTTTACGTTCTTCGACTTCGTCTTGGAAGAATGCACCATCAATCATGGTAGCTGTAGTGCCTGGGTTGTTGATCGCGATTAAGTTCAAGGCTTGAACCACGTCAGGACAGTTATGGCAGCTGAGTGATACAAACACATCAAAGTTTGATTTAATGCCTAAGTCTTTAATTTGAGCCAACACTTCATCAGAAACTTTCGGTGCATAACCAGAAACTTGTAGCAAGGCCAAGATCAAAGAGGTGAACTCATGACCCATTGGAAGACCCGCAAAGAATACACGTGGTTGTTCACCTACTTTTGCAATTCCGAAACTTGGTGCACGGCTGTTAGTTCCGTCAAAACGCGCAGTCACCAGTGCAGACAATGCCGCCACTTCTTCAACCAGTTCTTTAATTTGATTTGATTTATCTGTGCCATTTAAGGTTGCCACGATTTCAATTGGGCTTTCAAGGCGTTCAAGAAGTGTTTTGAGTTGTGCTGAAGTATTTTGATCTAACATTGCTAACGTCTCCAAAGGAGTAAATGTTTATTTGATAAATGAATCATAGCCAAATCTTATAAATAGGTAAAACAGTTTGTTTTTATATAAACAATCGGTTTTTTGAATAAAATTCCTAGTTATAAATTTCTCGATGAGCACAATCAAATGGATATTGAACGCTTCAATGAGGCTAAGTATAGGAAAATTCAAGTGATAATGGGATGAAATAGAATAAAAAAGATCGGGAAATTATTTAAAAAAGATAAAACTGTTAAATTCTTATAAAATAAAAGGGCAATGTTATACTTTAAACTACATCATTGAGTGGGGTTGCATAACATGACTTTAAAAAAGGGAATATACCAACATTATAAGGGTCAACTTTATCAAGTGATGAATGTGGCAACACATAGTGAAACACAAGAAAAATTGGTGGTATATCAATGCCTATATGGAGATTATTCAATTTGGGTGAGACCGTTGAACATGTTCACTGAAACAATTACCACGCCAGATGATCGTGAAGTCGAACGTTTTAAGTTGATTCAAGAAGTGATCTAATATCTGTTATAAAACGAATAAAAATAAGGCAAAAATATGAGTTTAAACGATTATTTCATAGCTAAAATGAAAGACATTTATGCTGAGTTTAGTGCTTACGATGCTGTTCAAAGTGACCGTATTCAGCGTTACCGAAATATTGAGCCAGACTCAGCCTCGTTTCTTGCACTGCAAATTAGGATACAACGCTCAAAATTTGTCCTTGAAATAGGAACATCTACAGGCTATTCCACTTTATGGCTTGCACATGCAGTTAAAAGTACTCAAGGTCATGTTGACACAGTCGAAGTAGATCTGAGTCGAATTGAAATAGCTCAAAAGAATGCTCATGCATTGGGATTACAAGACTGTATAGCATTTCATCATCAAGATGCATTAGATTTTTTAAAGTCATCACATCAGCCTTATGATTTTATTTTGTTGGATGCTGAACGTAGCGAATATATTAAATATTGGCCATACCTTTCGAATATGTTGAATCGAAAGGGCCGTGTTTTAGTGGTGGATAATGTGATTTCACATGCACAAGATGTGGCAGAATTGATCAATATAATTGATCAGGATCGGCGCTTTATGTACCAAACGATTCCCATTGGTGCGGGATTACTCTTTGTAACCGCTATTTAATAAAAAATCAGAGAAATTTCTCTGATTTTTTTGAATCATTAAGGCTAAAGATTCTAAGAATCTAGCTTTCAGATGAATATGTTAACACTGTAATGTGACGCGTGAAAAATGAAGGTCGTACTCTAGATATTTATGCACAAAAGCAGTTTTATCACTACAACGCAGTAAGTTGTCATAAACGAATTGAGGGACGGGGTGATAGAGCTCACCTGAGCCATTATTATAAAAAATTTTTAAGTAGCGTGAAGTTGAATTGTATTTCCAAGTCGTTACGGTAAGGGTTGTTCCCATAGCATCTCCTTGAATCAGATTGTTATTTTCAAATGAAAACTCGGAAGTATTTTTCTGTAATTTTTCATCTGAATATTATGTATAACAGATTTTTTAACCATTCATCATCAGATTTTAAGATTTAATTGTCTGAATTGTAGAAGAATAATTGATTAGTATTGAGAGAGTGAACAATGAAGCGTTGAACGTTAATTTTGGATTAATGATTTGCGTATAAAAGCTCAAGTTCAGGATCATTTCACTTTATTAGCACATATAAAAAACCACGCGAATCGCGTGGTTTTTTTGAATCAGTTTGATCTAATTAAAAATTAGATTTTACCAACTAAGTCGATTGAAGGAGCAAGAGTCGCTTCGCCTTCTTTCCATTTCGCAGGGCAAACTTCACCTGGGTGAGCATGTACGTACTGAGCTGCTTTAACTTTACGAAGAAGTTCAGAAGCATCACGGCCGATACCACCAGCATTGATTTCAACGATTTGGATTTTACCTTCTGGATCGATAACGAAAGTACCACGGTCAGCAAGACCAGCAGCTTCAATTAGAACTTCGAAGTTTTTAGAAAGAGTCCAAGTTGGATCGCCGATGAGTGGGTATTGGATTTTACCAATAACTTCAGAAGTATCGTGCCAAGCTTTGTGAGTGAAGTGAGTGTCAGTAGAAACACCGTAGATTTCCACGCCTAATTTTTGGAATTCAGCATAGTTGTCAGCAAGGTCGCCAAGTTCAGTTGGGCAAACAAAAGTGAAGTCAGCTGGGTAGAAGAACACTACAGACCATTTGCCTTTAAGATCAGCTTCAGTAACGTCAACGAATTGACCGTTGTGGTAAGCAGTCGCTGCGAATGGTTTTACTTCAGTATTAATTAAGCTCATCATTGTCTCCATGATTGAGGTTTGTATTTAATTTCCAATAGAGTATCGAAACTTTTGTTATTGCTGAAACAGTATTTTTACATTACAAAAATCGGAAAAACCGAATTTGAGAAATTTACGTCAACTATTTCAAGAAATCATTCCTTTATATTCATTTAGCATCTTAAATATGAACGCTGAATGACAAAAGATCATTTTTCATCTAACGATTTTAAAATGAAGCCAGTGATGATGAATTTCAAGTCAATGATTCATAAATAGTTATAAAAATATATTAATAGCTTAAAATTTATTCAGATAAGATGGTCGATTAATCATTTAAAACTTCAATCATGTTTGTTAAGCAAACGATTAGGTTTATTGCTGTTTTATGCTGACTGGTTTCCTCTCTAAAAATCATGCGTCAGTGACGTTCGTGCAGGTTGATATGAATATATTGGAAAAAATACCATTACATATTATCAGCAGCTACAGGGAGGACGCTTTTGAAGGTAAGTGAAAGATCCTGAAATGCTTGGGTTTTTTGCATTTTAAACAATACTCTTTTTTTTTGCCTTTATTATTTGCTTAGTATCGCGGATGATATTTTTTAATTTGTCTCTCATTGTCGCTTGTTCAATCTATTGTTTTGTCCATGATTTAGTGGGGAGTATGCTTGAAATTTTCTTCGTCAATATGGAGTACTGCGGAAACTATTGGTTACTTGTAGGGTTACTTATACGGGCTATAGGGCAATGTGTGTTTTGGATATCGAATCTGATTTTTATATTTCATGAAACTAAAGATTAAAATATACCTTTAACCCTTTAAATTTCATGAAATTTGGACAAACTTAATTTCCTTTAACTTTATCTATTGGACGATAGCGCTTAGAATATCAGGTTCTGTTTTGTGTTGAAGGTTATGCGTCTGTGTCGAGTCATTTAAATGTAGATCAACTTGTGATGGCGAGAGACCGTCAGCGTTTAAATCGGCTGAAAAAGGGAAAAGATGCAAACGAAAAACAGTATCTAGAACTATTTGAGAAATCAAATACCAAGGTTCGTCAACGACTCAGTCGTCTTCCCAATATCAAACTCAATCAAGACCTTCCAGTCACGCAGTATGCATCAAAGCTCGTTGAAGCGATTCAAAAGCATCAAGTGATCATTGTCGCAGGTGAAACGGGATCAGGTAAAACTACACAGCTCCCTCAAATCGCCATGATGGCAGGTCGTGGACTCACAGGTTTAATTGGTCATACACAACCTCGTCGATTAGCTGCACGCACTGTGTCACAACGTATCGCTGAAGAAGTCGGTGAGAAACTGGGTGAATCGATTTCCTTTAAAGTACGTTTTAATGAGCAAGGGTCACAGGACTCAATCGTTCGTTTGATGACTGATGGGATTTTGCTTGCTGAGTTGGCTCATGATCGATTTTTGACCAAATACGATACGATCATTATTGATGAAGCACATGAACGCTCACTCAATATTGACTTTATCATGGGCTATCTCAAACAACTTCTACATAAACGTCGTGATTTAAAAGTGATCATTACTTCAGCGACATTAGATGTAAATCGTTTTAGTGGTTACTTCTTTGATGCTCCTGTATTTGAAGTTGAAGGCCGCAGTTTTCCAGTAGAGTTACGTTATCGTCCGATCTCAGAAATGAGTGTCGGTGGCAGTGATGATGATGAGTTTGATGATTTTGAAGAAAATCTGCCTCGTGCTGTGGTGACCGCGGTAGAGGAATGCTTTAAAGATGCTCAAGAAAAAGGGCATCCTGAACATGCAGATATCCTCGTTTTTGCAAGTACTGAACAAGAGATTCGTGAGTTACAAGAAACCTTGCAAAAGTTTGGGCCAAAGCACACAGAAATTTTGCCTTTATATGCCCGTTTAGCGATTGCAGAGCAACAAAAAATCTTCAATCCGGGTGGAAGTGGTCGTCGAATCATTATCGCGACTAACGTTGCCGAGACCGCTCTAACTGTTCCGAATATCCGTTATGTGATTGATAGCGGTTTTGCACGTATTTCACGTTATAACTATCGTTCACGTGTCCAACGACTTCCGATTGAAGCGATTTCACAAGCAGCGGCAAACCAACGTAAAGGGCGTTGTGGTCGTATTGCCCCGGGTGTTTGTATTCGACTGTACTCTGAAGATGACTTTTTAGGTCGCCCAGAGTTTACAGAACCTGAAATTAAGCGCACCAACTTAGCGTCTGTGATTTTACAGATGCAGAGCTTAGGTCTAGGCTCATTGGAAGATTTTGATTTTATTGAACCACCAGATCATCGTTTGGTGAATGATGGACGCAAGCTTCTCGTTGAACTAGGAGCGATGACTGAAAAGAAATTTAATGCTCTGAAACCCAACTTAGAAAATGATTCGGCAACGATAAAGCCTAAAGAATCTAAAGTACCTTTAAACAATAAAAAACCGCAATCAGAAAGCGCAGATAAACTGACTAAAATCGGTCAACAAATGGCGAAAATGCCGATTGACCCACGACTCGCACGTATGATTTTAGGTGGTGCACATTTTGGTGTACTCAATGAAGTACTGATTATTGTCGCTGCATTGGCTGTGCAAGATCCGCGTGAGCGTCCTGCCGACAAGCAAATGCAGGCAGATCAAAAACATGCGTTATTTCGTGAAGATGATTCTGATTTCTTGTTTTACATCAAACTCTGGGAAACACTCGTTGCCAATCGCGACATGAGCGAAAACAAGCGTCGAACCTTTGCAAAAAATCATTTTTTGAGCTGGTTACGCTTGCGTGAATGGAAAAAAACTCATGAACAATTGGTGGATTTAGCAAAAGGCTTAAAACTGTCTTTTAATGAGAAAAAAGCAGATTATGAAAATCTGCATCGAGCATTATTGACAGGCTTATTGTCCTTTATTGCCAACAAAACAGATGAAAGAAATGTGTTTATGGCTGTTCGTCAGCAAAAAGCACGTATTTTCCCAGCATCATCTCTACATAAAACCAATACACCTTGGGTGATGGCATTTGAGATGGTTGAAACCTCTCAAGTGTATCTTCGAACACTGGCAAAAATTGAACCTGAGTGGATTTTACTGGCAGCTGGTGATTTACTCAAACATCACTATTTCGAGCCACACTGGTCGAAGAAAGCAGGTGTGGTCAATGCTTATGATCAAATTTCTTTATTTGGATTAATCATTGAGCCTAAGCGTTTAATGAATTATGAAAAAGTAGATCAGTCAGCTGCGCACGAGATTTTCCTGCGTGATGGTTTAACCACAGGTAATCTCGGGATTACACCGCCATTTTTAAAGCATAATTTACTGAAGCTTGAAGAAGTTGAACGTGTAGAAGATAAATTGCGTCGACGTGATTTGGTGGTAGATGAGGAAACCATTTATCAATTCTACGCCTCAAAAGTACCTGAAGAGGTGGCTAGCCGTCGTAGCTTTGAAGATTGGCGTGCAACCGTAGAACCGAAAGATCCACGTTATTTATTTGTAGATGACGATGCGTTATGGATGAATGATCGTCCGACCACGCAACAATTTCCAGATTATCTGAGAAATGGTGAACTTCGTTTGGCAGCAAGTTACCGTTTTGATCCAAGTCATGATGAAGATGGTGCGACAGTTAAAATTCCAGTACAAGCTTTAGCGCAAGTCGATGAAAATATTTGGTCATGGGGAATTCCGGGTTGGCGTCAGGAATTGATAGAAGCATTGCTCAAAGCGCTGCCTAAAGATAAACGACGTAATTTAGTGCCGATCCCAGATACTGCACGTAAGCTGATGGCTAAAATTGATGCCGTGCATTTGAACCAACATATTTTTAGCTATTTAGGCTTTCAACTCCGTGGCGAACAGATTTCGGAAAAAGACTTTTCTTTTGATCGGGTAGAAGAGTATTTACTACCACTGATTAAAGTGATTGATGAAAAAGGGCGAGTGATTGAGAAGGGACGTGACTTAGCTGAACTTAAAGCGCGTTGTCGCTCTGAAACGCATAGCCCAGTGAAACAACTGAAAGGTGAATTTAAAACTTTCCCAGAATCATTTGTATTCGAAGCCAGTCAAAAAGTCACAGGTGTGGTGGTTAAACAGTATCAAGCATTAGTCCCAACGAAACCATTCGATCAGCTTGAAAGCAAGGATGAATCGGGCATTGTGATTCAAACTTTTAATGATCAAAATGAAGCGATTCGCCAGCATCGTAATGGTGTCATACGCCTGATTTATATGCAGCTGGGTGATTTGATTCGACAGTTGAAAAAACAAATTTCTAAACCTTTGGCTCTGGCATATTCTCCGTTGGGTGATAAAGCCAAGTTAGAGCAGATGTTGGTCTATGCAACCTTGCAAATGTCGGTTCAAGAACTGCCCATTAATGAAGCCGAATACCATCATCTGCTTGTGAAAGTTAAAAAAGAGTTTTTAACGCATGGACAAGAAGCACTAAAACATATGAGTGATATTTATATTCAATGGCAGGATGTTCGTCGTCGCTTAATGGTGCTTGATCAATCCGTATTTGCTAAAAATATGGATGATATCGAAGATCAGTTAGATTTAATGAATCTCGCCGATTTTGTCTATAGCAAGCCAGTTGACGTTTGGGTTGAATATCCACGTTTCCTAAAGGCATTGATTATGCGCTTGGAGCGATTACCGCATAATTTGTCAAGAGATGATGCTGCCATTCAACAGGTTGATCCTTGGATGGATAAATTATTTAAGTATAAAAATGATGCACGACTGCAAGAACTGTATTTTATGGTTGAAGAATTACGTATTTCTTTGTTTTCTCAACCGATGAAGACCAAGATGCCTATTTCACCAACAAGACTACAAAAATTGTGGGAACGTCTGGGAATCAGTTAAGATAGCGTTAATTTGAAATTTTAGTGAATTGAAAGAAGGAGTTTTACATGGGCATTCGTATTACTGGTACTGGCTTGTATCATCCGGAAAATGTCATTACCAACGAAGAGTTAGTCGAAGGTTTAAATGCTTATGTGGAACTGTACAATGCAGAAAATGCGGAAAAAATTGCAGCAGGCGAAGTAGAAGCTCGTCGTGGTTCAAGTGCAGAATTTATCGAAAAAGCATCAGGTGTTAAACGCCGTTATGTTTCAGAGAAATCAGGTATTTTAGATCCAAATCGTTTACGTCCAATTTTACGTGAACGTGCAGATGATGAAATCTCACTTCAAGCTGAATGGGGTGTGATTGCGGCTAAACAAGCGATGGAAAATGCTGGCGTAACGGCTGAAGATATCGATGTCGTAATTCTATCTTGTTCAAATTTACAACGTGCTTATCCAGCTGTCGCGATTGAAATTCAAACTGCATTGGGTATCCAAGGCTATGCTTATGATATGAACGTGGCATGTTCAGCTGCCACTTTCGGTATCAAACAAGCGTATGATGCAATCAAAGCGGGCGCTCGCCGTGTGTTATTGGTGAACGTAGAAATTACGTCCGCGCATACCGACTTCCGTTCGCGCGATTGTCACTTTATTTTTGGTGATGTTGCGACTGCATCGATTATTGAAGAAACAGAAACAAAATCTGGTTTTGAAGTGTTAGATATTAATCTCTTTACTCAATTCTCGAATAACATTCGTAATAACTTTGGTTTCCTGAATCCAAGTGAAACAACCAATGCCGATGACAAGCGCTTCCGCCAAGATGGTCGTAAAGTGTTTAAAGAAGTATGCCCATTGGTTGCGAAGATGATTACCAAGCAATTGCAAAAAAATGAAATCGAGCCTGCAAATGTGAAACGCTTTTGGTTACATCAAGCAAATGCGTCAATGAATGAACTGATTTTAAAATTAGTGGTGGGTAAAGAAGTTGCAGAATCAGATCCAGCACTCGTACCTATTATTTTGGATGAATTTGCCAATACCTCATCTGCGGGCGTGATCATTGCTTTACATCGTACGGCTGATCAAGTGAATGACGGTGAATATGGTGTGCTTTGTTCGTTCGGTGCAGGGTACTCTGTCGGTTCTGTATTGGTTCAAAAGCATGTTGCTTAAAAGCTGGACTCAACTCTAGTTCAATGATGAAAACTCCTATAAGAGAGTAAAGTATGAAAAATGAAGCGTTGTACATTCGGCATAATTCGAAACTGATTCGATTAGGAAGTTTGTTACAACGCTTTTATTTTAAACCGACATTTCTAGGTACTGAAAATATTCAAGCCTCTAAACCTGCAATGTATGTGGGAAATCATACGATTTATGGAGTCATGGATTCACCCGTTCTCATAGATTATCTATTCACTGAGCATAAAATTGCCATTGTGAGTCTTGGTGATCATCTCCATTTTAAATTACCTGTATGGCGTAAATTGGTTGAAGGAATGGGAGCTGTGGAAGGATTAAGAGAGAATGCACGTCAAGCGATGAGTCAGGGTTACTCGATTCTGGTTTTCCCTGGTGGAGGACGTGAAGTCGTTAAGCGTAAAGGCGAAGAGTATCAACTGATTTGGAAAGAGCGCTACGGATTTTTAGAACTTGCCCAAGAGTATGGTTATGATATTGCACCTTTTGTTGCATTGGGTGGGGATGATGTATTTGATCTTGCTTATGATGCAAATAGTTTATTAGACCAAAAATGGTTTCAAAAAGTATTAAGCGTACCTACTTTAGGGAAGTTTTTAAGACAGGGTGACGTGATTCCTTCTATACCTCGAAATATTATTCCGAGAAGAATACCTTTTTATTTTAAGTTTTTACCTCGATTGTCCACATCCAGTTTAAGCTCTAAAACAGAACTTCAAGATTTTAGAAATAAGTTACAGCAACAAATTTATAGTGGTATAGAGGATTTAAAGCACATGAGGGCTTCTGAGCAAGCTGATCATGAATGCTAATTTAAATAAGACCAAATGATATAATTCACATGAAAAATTAATTTAATATTTTATTTAAGTGGTTGTAATTTTTTAATTTATTAAAAAAAATTAAAAAAACTAGTTTTTATTATTTAAAATTAATGTATATTAATAATACAAGATAAAGTTTAGTAAGCCCAAAGAATGTACTCCTCTTTGGGCTTTTTTTTAATTTATGCCTTGTTCATCTGCTCAGGATATTCAACGATCGATCCTTTATCGTAACTTGCGAACCGCTCTTGCTCACGTTTGAAGACGGGCGCAGGGCTTGGCCAAGGCCATTCGCCAAAATGCGTTTGGCGGTAACGTGTAAAAGCAACATTGAGTTCTTCATCCGAGTTCAATACAAATGGACCTCGCATGGCAACAGGTGCCTTGATTGGTTCACCCTCTAACCACAAGATATGCGCGGGCTGATCTGTATTTTTCAAATGAATAGCTTGGTCAGGTTTTAATTCAACTAAATGTTTAAAGGGGATGGACTCACCTTCAATCAATAATTCAGGGCCTTGATAAAAATAAGCAAATCGTGTTGAGCTGGCTGTGGTCGCTGGAATGTTTAATTCAGCATGTGGATCCAGTTTGATCATATAGATATTAACTTTATTTTCTGGTGAAGCTGCCCATGAATGTGGTGGACGAGCGATTGCATCTTGACCTAAGAAATGCCCCGATACGACGCGTACATCAGATTTAAAGCCATTCATGTCAGTTTGGATGACATGCGGAATTTGTTCACGCCACATCATTTTATAATCTGCATTTTGTTTTTTCTCATCTGGTGATGAGTTAAACCAAATTTGAAACAATTCAAATGGATTTTCTTGATCTTGATGAACAAGGGGGAACATTTCACAGTGTTCTACCCCATTACCTGTACTTAGCCATTGCACATCACCCTCAGCATAACGCCCACTATTACCTAGCGAATCAAAGTGATCGACATAGCCACTTTCGACCAATGTAATGGTCTCAAAGCCAGTGTGAGGATGTTCAGGGAAACCTGGAACAACGTCTCCATAATACATTTGATAGGGTTTTTCAGGTGTCGAAGGTCGTGTAGGACCGAGTTGATCATTCCCTTCTGGAAAGTGATCAATATGATGCGCCGTAAATAAAAAAGGATCTTTAAGATTTAAGCGGAATTCAATGGGTTCTATTTTATAAATGGCTGGATTTGTCATGTCGGGCTCCAATCTTGTTTAGATTTTCAAATTTATTGTTGAACTTCTCTAAGTGGATTGAAGCATATTATTTGGAAACTTGCTGTATAGGCTTATGAAAAACACTGTTGCATATTTGATGGTATAAATTGCTATGGATTAATCAGAAGTAAAAGAATTAAGAAACAATAAGTTAGGTGTTTGGTCGTTTTCACTAGCAAACTAAAGGTCGAAAGAAAATAGCATTATATTTATGTGGACGACTCTAAGGTTCAAAAAAGCGTTTTGCATAGGGCATTTTATTTTGTACATTCAAATTTAAGTATTCAAACAATCATAAAGCAGAGGGAATGATGTCATTAAAAGGAAAAACCATATTTATAACAGGCGCGAGCCGTGGAATTGGTCGTGAAATTGCATTGAAGGCAGCAAAAGATGGTGCAAATATTGTGGTTGCAGCAAAAACGACCACAGAACATCCAAAGTTGGGCGGTACCATATTTTCTGTTGCGAAAGAGATTGAAGAAGTAGGTGGTCAGGCTTTCGCCATTCAGCTGGATGTAAGAGATCAAGCCGCAGTTGCTGAAGCAATGAAGCAGGCTGCAGAGCGTTTTGGTGGCATTGACATTTTGATTAATAATGCAGGGGCGATCAATCTCAATGGAGTAGAGAGTCTCGATCCAAATCGATTTGATTTGATGTATCAAGTCAATACGCGTGCAGTGATGGTGTGTAGTCAAGCTGCATTGCCTTATTTAAAGAAAAGTCAAAATCCGCATATTATTAGCCTGTCACCACCTCTGAATATGAAACAAGAATGGTTTGCTGTGCATTCTCCATACACGATTACCAAGTACGGAATGAGTATGCTGACGGTTGGGATGAACCAAGAATTCAGTCATTATGGGATTAGTGTAAATGCTCTATGGCCTAGGACTATTATTGCAACCGCGGCGATTGAGTTTTCTTTAGGCGGTCGTGAATTATTTACCAAAGCACGAACACCTGCAATTATGGCAGATGCTGCTTATCAAATTATGATCAGTGAGAAGCGCAGTTTGACTGGTCGTTTACTCGTTGATGAAGAAATTTTAAGAGAAAGAGGTGTTGCTGATTTTGATCAATACCGTGTTGAGCCATCCGATGATGAATTAATGGTAGATTTATTCATCGATCCTTAATACATCATCATAAAAATAAGTCCGCATATGTGGACTTATTTGATTTGTGTTTGTTAGATGTTTGAAAATCTAAGATTAGTTTTTAGCACTCAAAGTCGGGCTAACTTTTTGGCTTTTAATGGCTAAAATATGATCTTGCAACATTTCTTTACGCTGTTCACTTTGAGGGTGGCTTGCAAGTAATGTCGGCGTTTTATTGTCTATATTACGAGATTTAAGTTTCGCTTCAAACTTTTCCCAGAAAGATAAGGATGCATCTGCTTCATAACCCGCACGTACCATCAAATCCAAACCAATTAAATCTGCTTCATGCTCAAGTTGGCGACTATGGGGCATATATACACCAAAGTTTCCACTCACTCCACCAGTTAAACCTAAGGCATAACCAGCGCCCATTGTTGAACCTAATAAAGCAACATTTGTCGCTGTATAGAGCGATGCTTTTTCACGACTATGCCCACGCAAAATATGTGCCATTTCATGTGCAATCAAAGTCGCGAGTTCATCATCGGTTAAATCTTCAAACATATATACAGAGGTGTTGACAATAATTTGACCACTTGGAAATGAATGCGCATTGAGTTTGCTACTTAAATTAGCATTGATTTTCCAATTGATTGTTTTTTTTCGATTTTCAACATATTGATTTGCATGTGGAATTAAGCGAGACAAGATATTATTCAAACGTTCATCCACGATATACAATGATTTATCTTTGGCTTTTTTCTCAAATTTTTTGAAATTACGATCTGCCATTTTATTCCATGCACCTTCAGGAATAATCATTAACTGTTTGCGTTCAGCGCCTAAAGTTCCGACAGAGGTTGTACTAACACATCCTGTAAATGCCAAAGATAATGTGGTTAATACACCAAGAGTTAAAGACTTCATGAACACACCTTTTGGATCGATAGTTAATGACATTTGAGAATCGGTAATTAATATAAGATATGATTAACTTGTATGATTATTGTCCAGTGTTTATTTAATTTAAACAAACTTTATTTTTATAATAAATTTGATGTGTTTTATATCTGTGTCGATAAGTGTGATTAACTTCTCGATTGTTGTATTATTTTAATTTCTAGTTGATGAGGTGTAATAATGCTTCTTGTTTTTATTCTAACTACATGAATATTAATATTAATTTATAATTTTATTTTGATTAAAAAACAAATTTAAATAAAATATATATAAGATGATACTTGAAAAATATTAATGATTTTTATTTTAATTTTTATTTAATGGTGTGGTTTTTAGATCTACGTTTTTTTAAATTCTTTGGTATTTGGTGATTCTGTTATAAATATTTTAATATTGATGATACTTTAGTCTAAATTTTAGAATAATTTATTTTAAAATGGTAACTGAATCACATTTTTTATATTTTGATGGTTTTTTAATTTTCATTCAAACTTAATAAGAATTCTAGAATTTGTTTATTTGTGTGACTTTGATCACATTTGGTTTTCATATTTAAAATATTTAAAAATGATGAAGGGGCTGATTTTAAGAAGTATGAATTTTTGGCTGGATATATCAATATCGACCGAAAGACTAATTTAAAAGCTTATGCTATATGGATAAAAAATTTCCTGAAAACTTTATGAAAAATAGTGCTTAGGTTAAGATGAGCCATCTTTGTATTTAGCATTTAGAAAACCTATGCAACCATTTGTTCTTTACAACTCAGAGCAACGTAAAAAAGTAGAATTTGTTCCCCGCAAAGAAGGACATATCGATATGTATGTCTGCGGTATGACAGTCTATGATTATTGTCATATTGGTCATGCGCGTGTCATGGTTGCATTTGACTACATTATTCGTTTCTTACGTAGTCAAGGTTGGAGTGTTAAATACGTTCGCAATATTACTGATATTGACGACAAAATTATCAAACGCGCAAATGAAAATGGAGAAAGCATTACCGCTTTAACAGACCGCTTCATTAAAGCTATGAATGAAGATGCTGAAAGTTTAGGCTGTTTACATCCAGATGAAGCACCACGTGCGACAGACTATATCGATCAAATGCAAAATATGATTGGTACGCTTGTCAACAAAGGTACAGCTTACCCATCAGCAAATGGCGATGTTTATTTTGAAGTTGAAAAATTTGCAAAATATGGTCGTTTATCAGGTCGTAAACTTGAAGATATGCAAGCAGGCGCATCTGATCGCGTTGATGTAGAAGTTGAAAAAAAGCATCCATTCGATTTTGTACTGTGGAAACATGCGAAAGAAAATGAACCCTCATGGGCTTCACCATGGGGCAATGGTCGTCCGGGATGGCATATTGAATGCTCAGCAATGTCGACATGCTGCTTAGGAAATCATTTTGACATTCATGGTGGTGGTTCAGATTTAACATTCCCACACCATGAAAATGAAATTGCACAATCAGAAGCTGCAACAGACGAACAATATGTAAACTATTGGATGCATGTAGGCTTCATTAATGTTGATGGCGAGAAAATGTCTAAATCAACTGGCAATTTCTTCTTCATCCGTGATGTAATGAAAAAATTCCATCCTGAAGTGATTCGTTACTTTGTTATGTCTTCACATTATCGTAGTCCTGTTAATTTCTCTGATTTTGCACTTAAGGAAGCTAAGACTACATTGACGCGTTTCTATCATTCATTTAAAGCATATCAAGCAGTTTATGGAGATAAAGTTGTAGATACTTTGGATGAGTCATTTGTTGAGCGTTTCAATACTACAATGCGCGATGATTTCAATACTTCTGAAGCCATTGCAGTCTTGTTTGAAATCAACAAAGCATTAAATACATCTGTTAAAGAAGAGCAGGCAGAGCAAGCAGCTGTTTACTATGCAACTTTACGTCATTTAACCAATATTTTAGGTTTGGTTCAGCATAATGTAGATGACTTCCTAAAGTCAGATATTGGTCAAGAAGCTTTAGGTTTAAGTGCTGAACAAATTGAAGATCTGATTCAACAGCGTAAAGATGCGAAGAAGGCAAAAGAATTCGCCAAAGCTGACGAAATTCGTCAGTCATTGTTAGACCAAGGTGTTGTGCTTGAAGATACTCGTCAAGGCACAATTTGGCGTCGTGCTGATTAATTAATCAAACAAAATTATAGAGAGTTGACATCACCATATAATTCTCTATAATTCACCTCATTGCGGGAATAGCTCAGTTGGTAGAGCATAACCTTGCCAAGGTTGGGGTCGGGAGTTCGAGTCTCCTTTCCCGCTCCAGAATACGAAAAAGTCCTCATCATTAGATGAGGACTTTTTTTATGCAGAATAAAATAAAGTTGTCTTTATTGGGATTGGATAAACGTGATTTTGCTGATGTTGTTTAAGATATTTGGCAATAATAATCTTGACTGTAGTTTTGTGAAAAATATAAGTTTTTGATCATGTATATTTTATAGATATGATAAAATTACACAACAAATTTATTTGCATCAGATCGTTCAGTTCTGACTAAAGGTTGAGAAATTGAATTCAGAAAATATGCCCAATCCAATTGATTTCCAGCAAGTTGCGATTGAAACATTGGCCATTGAACAAAAAGCATTGGAGATTCTTGCTGGGCAAATTGATGATCGCTTTACTCAAGCATGTCAAATCATTTTGCAATGTAGCGGGCGTCTTGTTGTTACAGGTATGGGTAAATCAGGACATATTGGTCGTAAGATGGCGGCTACCTTTGCTTCAACGGGCACACCTTCATTTTTTATGCATCCAGGTGAAGCTGGCCATGGCGACTTAGGCATGATTGTTCGGGGGGATGTACTGATTGCAATTTCTAACTCGGGTAAGAGTGATGAGATCATGATGCTGATGCCATTAATCAAGCATTTAGGCGTGCCGCTCATTACAATTTCTGGTGATGATAAAGGTCCGATGCCACAAAATGCTGATGTGGCTTTAACATTGGGTAATATCCAAGAAGCATGTCCATTGGGTTTGGCACCGACATCAAGTACAACGGCAACATTGGCATTAGGTGATGCGTTAGCGGTGGCATTGTTAGAAGCACGTGGATTTACAGCAAATGATTTTGCCATGTCTCATCCAGCAGGTGCATTAGGAAAACGTTTACTTCTGCATGTGAAGCATTTAATGCATACAGGTGATGAGTTACCCAAAGTATCTCCAGATACACCAATGAATAAAGTTTTATACGAAATCTCTAATAAACGTCTAGGTTTGACCACAATTGTCGATGATAATGACGTTCTACTGGGTATTTTTACGGATGGTGACTTGCGCCGTTTAATCGATAAACAGCAAGGTTTTGATGTTACTTTAGCTGTATCTGATGTGATGATTCGTAGTCCAATGACTATTTCGCAAGACGCTAGAGCAGTTGTGGCGCTTGAACAAATGAATGAGAAAAAAATTAATCAATTTGTTGTCGTCAATGAAATCAATCAAGTGATCGGTGTTATTGGTATGCATGATTTAATTCAGGCTGGAGTAAATTAAGTAATGGCATCATATGTTTTGTTAGAACAAGCACGTCATGTTGAAGCTTTGGTTTTAGATGTAGATGGTATTTTGAGTGATGGATTTGTAACTTTAACAAATTCAGGTGATGAAATTAAATCATTCGATATCCGAGATGGGTTAGGCATGAAGCTTGTTCAGCAAGCGGGTATCAAAGTGATCATCATTACGGGTCGTAAGAGTCATATTGTTGAAAAACGAATGTCTGATTTGGGTGTGGATCTTGTTTATCAAGGACGTGAAGATAAAGGTGTTGCTTTAAAAGAAGCTTGTGCTCAGTTTGGTATTTCTCCTGAAGATTGTTTGTATATGGGTGATGATTGGCCAGATTTATCAGCATTTGCCATAGCGGGTATGAAAGTCACTGTGCCAAATGGCCATGTTGAAGTTCGACGTCGTGCGGATCTGGTGACTCAAGCCTATGGTGGACGTGGTGCAGTTCGTGAAATTTGCGATATGCTTCTAACATCGAAAGGTGTTTATCAAGAACTCCTTGAAAAATATGCAGCAGTACCGCATTAATAATGTCTTAGCGTGACATATTCAATAAAGTAGATGATTTATGGATACTCGAGTCTTATATGTCACAGCAGTATTGATTGCCGCAATCAGCGGCGGATACTATTATTACAGTGGTAAAGGCAATAAATTAGATGTTGCTTCAGGGCAGTCTATGACTTATTCGGCGAAGGGTGTTCATTTATTGCAAACCGATCAGCAAGGTCATCTCTATGTAAAAGCGACTGTAGATGATCTTCAGCAAGACATGAAAACTCAGTCTTCGCAATTGAATAACCTCAATGCATCTATTTACAATGCTGGAAAGGTGGATTCTACTTTTCATGCAAAAAAAGTGCATGGCTATGACGACAATAAAAAAGTTGTGCTTTCGCAAGATGTAAAAGCAACTCAGTTGGGCCCACAGGGTGAAATAGTATTTAATACGGATGAGTTGACTGCTTATCCAGATTCACGGACGATTGAGACCAAGCATCCAGTGATGGTTAACGCGCCGAATGGTCAATTTATGAGTCAGGGTTTACAAGCGGATTTAACTACAGGGCAATACGAATTCTTTAATATTCGAGGAACATATGCACCAAAATAAACAACACTCTTGGATTTTATCTAATTTTAAAAACACGGTCCTTGGAGTGGGATTAAGTGCATTGTCAGTTTTTGCCTATGCATTGCCAAGTGATCGTAATCAACCTATTTCATTGTTGGCGGATCGTGCGACTTATAATGATAAAACGGGAATTACGACCTATACCGGTAATGTTGTGATTGAGCAAGGCACCATGAAATTGAATGCTGCTGCAATCGTTGCGAATTTGAATTCGAATAAACAGATTAGCACCATTACAGCAACAGGTACTCCCGCAAAGTTCCAACAGCAACTTGAAACCAATCGTGGCATTGCACGTGGTGAAGCACAAAAAATTGTTTATAACGCTGAAACAGGTATTTTAAATTTATCTGGTAACGCTTATTTGTATCAAGATGGTGCAAGTATTCGTGGTAATACCCTCAAATATAGTATGAATAAAGGCGATATTGAGGTTTCAGGTGGGTCTAGTGCAACAGGTTCTAAAGGTCGGGTGCAAATTATCATTCCTCCATCAGCTTCAAAAGGTACACCTGGAGTGCGTGATTAATGCAAACCCCAGAAAATCAAATTCAAACGCTTAAAATCAAACATCTTGCAAAAGTATATAGCAAACGTTGGGTTGTCAAAGATGTTTCGTTCGCAATGCAAAGTGGACAAATTGTCGGTTTGTTGGGACCCAATGGAGCTGGTAAAACAACAAGTTTCTATATGGTGGTTGGCCTTGTTCAAATGGATAAAGGTGAAATCCATTTGGATGATTTAGATATCTCTGATTTGGCAATGCACGAACGTGCACGTCAAGGCATTGGAT
Organism: Acinetobacter sp. CY73; assembly: GCF_059515865.1. Lineage (NCBI taxonomy): Bacteria > Pseudomonadati > Pseudomonadota > Gammaproteobacteria > Moraxellales > Moraxellaceae > Acinetobacter > Acinetobacter sp. CY73. Next base: position 19,526 of record NZ_JCAKMZ010000024.1, read on the forward strand.
ATTTGCCTCAAGAAGCCTCAATTTTTAGAAAACTCACCATTTCTGATAATATTATGGCGATCTTGGAAACACGTAAAGATCTAAACAAGCAACAACGTCAACAGCGTCTAAAAGAGTTATTAGAAGATTTTAAAATTACCCATATCAAGGACTCATTGGGTATGAGTGTTTCGGGCGGTGAGCGACGTCGTGCTGAAATTGCACGTGCATTGGCGGCTGATCCAAAATTTATGCTTTTAGACGAACCTTTTGCTGGGGTTGATCCTATTTCTGTTGGTGATATTAAAGATATTATTCGCAATTTAAAAGATCGTGGAATTGGTGTGTTAATTACAGATCATAATGTTCGCGAAACACTAGCGATCTGTGAACATGCTTATATCGTGAGTGAAGGTGCTGTGATTGCAGAAGGAACACCGGAAGAAGTTCTTGCGGATGAAACAGTGAGAAAAGTTTATTTAGGTGAAGATTTTACCGTTTAAAATAACCACTCAGCACTTATAAAATATATTGTTTTATAAGTGTTTACACTGTAAATTACCAAAATAAGTGTTCAAAGCTATAATGTGTTTAGAAATATTATAATAGTATGTAGAATAAGCCAACTTATATGGTGCTAGTCTCAAAATAATTTAAAATGAGAAAAAATGTGGAAAAAAACAGCTTAAAACGGCATAGAATGTTGCATTTGACAGTGGTTTTGTTAAGTTTACATTCGTTAGAAGCTTATGCAGAGCAATCCAAGGTTAATTTTCAAACTGTAAAAGATAACGTTCAAAATCTTTTTACACCAAAATCCTCAGAAGATTATCGGAAAGTTCAACTCAATGAGTTGAGTAAATTTGAATATGATCCAAATCAAGTTCAAAATTTACCGCTGATTTCAAGTCATTCCCAAGGGATTGCTGATTCCTCTAAAAAAATTACAGGGACTAGATTATCACTGTTTGATGCAGTTCAAATTGCCGTATCGAGACATCCTGAAATTTCTCAAAGTATTTCAGCACTTGCTTCACAAAATGCCAATATAGATGTTGCTAAAGCGGGTTACTACCCTCAATTGAGTGCCGGTATTTCAACCGGTGATATGACCAGTGGTGATCAACGTGGTCGTCAATTAATCAATCTCAATGCAACTCAAATGCTTTATGATTTTGGCAAAGTTAAAAGTGCTGTAACGATACAAGAAGCTCGTTTAATGGCTTCACAAGCAGAATTGTTGGTTGCGATTGATCAAATTGCGCTTGAAGTTGCAAATGCGATTGTGAATATCAGACGTTATGAGGAAGTCACGCGAATTGCGCAGGAACAGATTCGAGGTATATCTCGTATAGCTGAAATTGCCAATCTTCGTGCTAGAGCAGGGATTAGTAGTCAAGCCGATCCGATTCAGGCGCAATCTTATTTAGAAGCAGCCCAATCTAACCTAATTGTTCAAGAAACCCAATTAAACCTTTATAGACAACGTCTAAAAACGCTTTTAGGTTCAGATATTACAGGGGTTAAATTTGATATTCCTGAAAGCTTGATCTCTCGATCAAATATCTACAGTGATCCTGAGTTTAATAAAATTCCAGCAATGATGCTGGCTAAAGCGCAAGTTGATGTAGCCGCTTCTGAAAAAAGACAAACCAATTTAACGCGTTATCCTACGATTAGCGTTCGTGGTGGGGTAAATAAGGCAATTAATGGGGTTAATCCTAATAACAATAAAGATGATGGAACGGATAGTTCGATTATGTTAGAGGCCACCAGTAACTTCTATCAAGGTGGTGCAGTAGCATCTCAAACTCGAGCTGCAAGCTATGCCGAAGAAGCTGCAAAAGCACGTGTCAATGCTACTTATTTAGAAACCATTGATAATATTCGATTAGCCCAAGAACAAATTGAGAATAAACAAAGACAAATGAAAACATTGGTTGCCCAACAGGCAACTTCAGTGAGAACCAAAGAGTTGTACCAAGAACAATATAAATTGAGTACCCGTACAGCAGTCGATTTATTGAATGCTGAACAAGCTATTCATAGTGCAAATACACAAATAGAATCAGCACGTTACGATATTTATGACAATTTAGTGCAGTATGTTTCTGCCGCAGGTAAATCCCGAGATGTCTATCAGCTTAATAACCTTTCCATTCAAGGGGTAGAGATACAACCATGAATACAAGAATAAATTATCAACCATGGTTACAGGGTGTTTTGACTGTAGCAAAGCATTACCGTATTGAAACTTCTGCTGAAAGAATACGTTTAGAGCTTAATTGGAATCAAAATCAGAGTATTGATGATGTTTTAGCATTGATGACTCGCCAAGTCGGCCTGCATCTTCGTAAAGTCGAATTTAATTCAGATCTTTTAAATCCATGGCGTTTGCCCGTTTTAGTGGGATTTAAAGATGGTCAAGTCGGTGTTATTGACAAGGCTGATTCAACTGGAAAAGTCAGTGTTCAATTGAGTGGTGATGAAGGTTTAGCACAAACATTCAGTGCTGAAATGTTGTCCCAAATCATTGACCGAGTTTATGTATTACGTCCTGAGACTTCAGTTCCAGATGCACGTATCGATGAATACATTAAACCTTATGAAAAAAGCTGGTTCTGGGAAATTGTTTTAAAAGACTGGAAACGGTATATCGATATTATGTTTGCCTCAATGTTGGCAAATATTTTAGCGTTAGCCACGATTGTATTCTCAATGAACGTGTATGATCGTGTAATTCCTGCGCAATCCATTCCTACATTATGGGTATTAGCGGGCGGTGTTTTAATCGCTGCAATTTTTGAATTTGCACTTAAATATTCTCGTTTAATTTTGTCAGATATGATCGGTAAACGTGCTGATTTACGTATTTCGGACAAAGTATTTGGTCACGCGCTACGAATTAAAAATAGTGAACGATCAAAATCTACAGGTACATTCATTTCTCAAGTGCGTGAGCTTGAGGGGGTTCGTGAACTAGTTACATCGACGACTATTACAGCTTTTGCTGATTTACCATTTTTCTTCTTGTTCTTAGGAATTTTCTGGCTGATTGGTGGCAACCTATTCTGGGTCATTCTAGTGGTTGTTCCATTAATGATCATTCCTGGATTGCTGGCTCAGAAAAAACTTGCTGCGCTGGCACAAGAAGGTATGCGTGAATCTTCGATACGTAACGCTATTTTAGTTGAAGCCGTTCAAGGTATTGAAGACATCAAACTGTTACGTGCTGAATCTCGTTTTCAGAATCAATGGAACCACATGAATGACGTTTCTGCTACGGTCAGTATGAAACAACGCAAAATTGTGGGCGTGTTGAGTTTATGGACTCAAAAGCTTCAAGGCCTGACATTTGCTATTGTTGTTTTAGTCGGTTGTTTTGCAGTAATGAAAGGTGATATGACCACAGGTGCATTGGTAGCTTGTTCAATCTTATCCTCGCGTATGTTAGCGCCAATTGCACAAATTACAGGGGTGTTGGGTCGCTATCAACAAGCTAAAACTGCGAAGGAAGGTCTTGATGAGTTGATGAAAAAACCAGTTGACCATCCCGATCGTCAGCAACTGATTCAACGTCAAGTGCTGAATGGTCAATACGAATTAAGCGGTGTGGTCTTTAAATACGGCGAAGATGATCCTAAACCAAGTGTGATTATTCCTAAATTGGTTATCAATCCAGGTGAGAAAATTGCAATTCTTGGACGGAATGGTGCGGGTAAATCGACGATCCTTCAATTGCTTTCAGGTATGCAAACAGCCACTCAAGGTAAAGTGAAGTTAGATGATATCGATATCACATTACTTGATCCTTCTGATATACGTCGTGATGTAGGATTATTGAACCAAAATGCACATTTGTTTTATGGAACTGTACGCGAGAATTTAACACTGGGTGCACCATTAGCAACAGATAACGATTTAATCAAAGCATTAACCGTGACCGGTGCAATTAACTTCATTCAAGAAAAGAAAGAAGGTCTAGATCATATTATTCTTGAGGGTGGTGTAGGATTCTCTGGTGGTCAACGTCAGGCATTATTACTCTCTCGACTATTGATTTGTGAACCTAACATTTTACTCCTTGATGAACCGACAGCTGCAATTGATGATGTTTCAGAGAAACAATTAATCGATCATATGAAGGTTTGGCTAGGTCATCGTACCATGGTGGTCGCAACGCATCGTCGTGCAGTTCTCGAATTGGTTGATCGTATCATTGTGGTTAACGAAGGTCGTGTTGTAATGGACGGGCCACGTGATCAAATTTTAAATAATAATATGCAAGCGCAAGGTTCAAATTCGGGGGCTAGATCATGAGCGAAGAATTAAAAAATGAACGTTCACTGAAAGTTACTCAGCTTGAACCACCACTACCGAAAGTGAGTGTGACCATTTGGATAGTGGGCATAGGTTTACTTGTACTGTTAATTTGGGCAAGTTTATTCAAATTAGAGGAAGTTTCTCAAGGGACGGGTAAAGTTGTTCCAACCTCTAAAGAACAAGTGATCCAATCTCTTGAAGGTGGTATTTTAACTAAGCTTGAAGTTAAAGAAGGCGATATTGTTCAAAAAGGTCAAACTTTAGCACAATTAGATCCGACGCGTTTTGCCTCTAATGTAGGTGAGTCAACCTCACTTTTAATGTCATCGCAAGCTACGGCAGCTCGTTTACGTGCTGAGGTGAATGGCACGCCCTTAGCTTTTCCAGAAGCGGTTTTGAAATATCCTAAATTGGTTCAGGAAGAGACTCAACTTTATCAGTCACGTCGTGCGAACATGGAAGAATCAATTTCAGGTTTGAAAGAAGCATTGGCACTGGTTCAGCAAGAGCTTCGCATGACCGAGCCTTTGGTTGCAAAAGGTGCTGCGAGTGAGGTAGAGGTTTTACGTCTAAAACGTTCTGCAAATGATTTACAAAATCAAATGAATGACGTGCGTAATCAGTATTATGTACAAGCACGCGAAGAACTCTCTAAAGCCAATACTGATGTTGAAACACAGCAACAAGTTATACTTGGTAAATCTGATAGTTTAAATCGTACGATATTCAAAGCACCTGTCCGCGGTATTGTAAAAGAAATTGATGTCATGACCTTGGGTGGTGTAATTCCACAAAATGGTAAATTGATGACGATCGTACCTTTAGACGAACAATTACTGATTGAAGCCCGTATTTCTCCACGAGATATTGCTTTTATCCATCCAGGTCAAGAAGCTTTAGTTAAGATTACTGCGTATGACTATTCTATTTATGGTGGGTTAAAAGGTAAGGTAACGGTAATTTCTCCTGATACTTTACGTGATGAAGTCAAACAAGATCAGTTCTACTATCGTGTATATATCCGTACTGATACAGACAAGCTGTATAACAAAGCTGGTAAAGCTTTTGCGATTACTCCAGGTATGGTCTCATCTGTTGATATTAAAACAGGATCTAAAACGATCATTGAATACTTGTTGAAACCATTCAATAAAGCAAAAGAAGCTCTAAGAGAACGATAGGTTTCGGTCACAGTTTCGATCTTTAAAAACCCGATTTCTTTAAGTCGGGTTTTTTTTGATCAAATTTAATTTATATATCAAAAAAAATGTATAATAAAGTTTTAGTTTAAACATAATTTTTTGATTAAAAAAAAATACGGATTTATTTATGTAATTTTGAAAATGTGTGACCTTGTTCATGTTATTTTTAGTGAAGCTATAATAATTATTAAGATTGACTATATTTTATAATTTATTTCTCATTTATCTAAAATTCTGTTGTCTATTTTTTCTTGTTTAAATGGATTTATTTGATTATCTTCACCAATTATTAAGCATGATTGGGTTCTTAAAATGGATAAATTGCCGTTAAATAGTTCAGCACATGAATTACATCGTGTGCGTGAATATTTTAATAATATGGACAATTCAGCTGATTATCTAATCGATGCTGAAGTAATTAAAAAAATTCAAAAAGAAGATGATCAAATTATTGTTTATACCCAAAATGATGAAAAAATTACAGTCAATCACCTTTACCACAATGAGACAAGCACATTCTTTGTCATACAAGACTCAAATCAAACAAAATCGATTGTAGCGTTTTCCGCTCTTGAGCAAGACAAAGTGATTAACCATTTTGAGATGTATACTTACGCTGTTGTTGAATCTAATCAAATTGAACAATCAAATGAATTGCAAATAGAGTTTAGTACTGAAGAATATAAGATCCAACCCTTATCGACGATCCCATCGAATCCGCTAAAGCAAACGATATCACCATTTTTAATAGATACGATTGCACCTATCATTGAATATAAACTCCAAGATAAGCAAATTACAATTCAAAGCAATGAAACTGTAGTTGTTAGAATATTAGATGATGAAGATAATGTTATTGCTGAAGGTTCAGTTCAAGCCAATGGCACCACTGATTTTAATCTTATATTTAATCGGCCTACAGAATATATTTATATCATTGCAAAGGATTACTCTGGTAATGAAACAATTCATAAAGAAAATGTCGTTGATAATATACCGCCTTATTTAATTGATCATTATGTTGATAGTGAAGGTCGACTGGTTCTCATTTTTAATGAAAAACTAGATGAGATTAATTATATTAGTCCTGAGTTATTTAATATTGTAGTAGATCAAACAAATGCCACGATTGATACAATTGAAGTTGAAGATAGTCAAATTACAATTCAACTCGATGAACCCGTTTATATGGGACAATCTGTAAGTTTGGATTATAAAGATCCAAGTGCTCAAAATGATTTTAATGTCATCCAAGATGAAAGTGGTAATGATGCAGTCGATTTTAATATCACATCACTAAATAACTATTCAAAGCAGCAGCCTGAAATCACACCGACACCTTCACAAATTGTCTTTTTTGATGATGTCGGGAATGGACAGGAGGCAGATGGTTTACCACGCATTGAAGAAATTGAACACTTAAGCGTGACCAATGATGCTGAACCCACCATAAAAGGTCAAGGTGAAGCTGGATATATGATTCTGGTTTACGCAGATGGGTCACTTGTAGCTACCACTACGGTAAACGCAAAGGGAACGTGGGAAGTTGAATCACCTTGGTTAGATGATGGGTTGCATCATTTTTCATTTGTGCAACAAAGTCCATCGGGTTTGCAGTCATTACCTACACCAGATTTCTCATTTACTGTAGATACTAGGATCGCATCACTTGAATCGGGAGATCATCAGATCACTCAAATCGAGGGTGAAAACTTTGTAGTTACGAATCGAGAAATAGATGATCAACTATTAACAGTGAAAGGGCAAATCACCGGACTAGCGTCTGACGATTATGTCTCCCACATCGAAGTCGAATTATTCATTGAACATTTAGGTCAATCGATCAGTATTACACTGGATGCAGCTGAGCTGAATACGGATGGTTCATGGACAGCCCAAATTCCTTTAGAGACGCTTGAACTTATAAGTGGTCAAGCACAGGTCACAGCCCAAGCATATATTCAAGACCATGCGGGTAATCAAGCGACGCTTAGTACGGGTGTACAACCTTTTGAAATTGCATTGAGTTACGCTCAACCGGATGCGGCTGAGGTCAATTTTGAAACCGTTCAAAATGAATATGTCCTTGAAACTGTGAGCTCAACACAGTTTCTCAACATTTTAAATGTTTCGAATCAATTAAATACTCAACTTCAAAATGGAACCTCTATTTCGATTGCAGAAAATCCAGATGCTGGGTCACGTATGGGGCGTAGTTCAACAGAGCCAACTCAATACACAGTCAACTCTGATGTAAAAGGAACAATTGTTCTGAGCTACAAGGATATGTCACTACTTTCTGTAGCAAAGTCTTATGGGATTGCACTGCAAAAATTAGATGAGGAAGGTCAGTGGCAACATCATATGGCTGCATCGTTGAACACTGACGGGGTTGTGGCATCTTTAGGTACCCAATATGCATTAGGTGCAATCGATCAAAATGGGAATCGCACTTTAACCTTTGATGGATTAGATGCAGGTGATTATCGAGTATCGACTTATATCGTACCGAGTGAATTAACCCAGTTACTGACCGATATCGAACTTAAAGAATTGGGTTCCGACGGCACGTTGTTGGGTCAGAAAAACCAAGATTTTTTACTTCAAGCGGTTTCTAAAGCATTGGGTGAAGAAAATCCTTCGACAATTGAATTGATGAACATTGTTGAAGGAGTTTTAAAAGCATTAAACACAGTCACCGTACCCATCTCTTATATTTTAGATCGTTTGGTTGATTTGCCGATTTTACGAGAAATTCTGGGTGTGCTGGATAAATTGGTAGATTCGGTTGTTGCTCCTTTGGTTACCAACACTTTAGAGTTACTGAGAAATATTGAATTTAATATTAGCTATAGTGAAAGTTATGTGACCACGACGCCAGTCCAAGGTAACGTATTAGAAAATGATTTTGCGGGTGATCCTTCAATTATATTAACGCAAGTCAGTGTATTTGATGGCTATCAATATCAAATTGTTGATATAGAACCTAATCAAAAAACTGAGATTAAAGGGCAATATGGTACTTTGATAATTGGTGCCGATGGTCAGTACAGCTATTTCGCGAGTGCATCGAGTAAAGATATCAATGCGGTAGAGTTCTTTAAATATACGGTGCGTCAAAACAATATCGAGCAAGTTACTGAATTCCAGATTAAAATTAATGGTCAAGATCAATATCATTTATCGGCTGTAAATGATGAACAGTATCTGAATTTAATGGTTGATCCGACAGTCGTCAGCCAAGATTTGAAAAGTGTTACAGCAGGAGGTTTAGCATATATTGGTTTAGGCAGTGTACTCGATCTCAATACCATTCAATTTGATAATGTGTTGCAGTTTGATGTCGCACACGATACTCAGCGCCAGATTCAATTGAAAGCTGAATCGGGTGGGGTGCAAGTGCTGACAGATTTTGATTTGTTTATTTACAAATGGAATGCTGAATTCCAGCAATATGAACTATATCAGCAGCATGCCGATTGGTTTGGTGTAGCTTTATTGGGTGGGGTATCAGACGAGTTGACCATCACTCTAGATGCAGGTCAATATATTGCGATGATTGAACCAAATCGTGGTATTAATGCATTGTATGGGTATACCCTTAAAACCACACAAGATTTATTGCTTGATTATCGTGAGCCACTGTCAGTGTATGGACAAGCTACAGGCAATGTCATCCATGATATTAATCAAAATTTGGGCAGTAAAGACTACAGCCCGAACCTTGATAAGCTGTATTTGACTGCGCTCAATGGTCAGACCCTTGTTCAGGATCAGCTTAATAATGGACTGACTGTGGAGGGTCAATATGGCACCTTAGAAATTTTTGCGAATGGCCATTATGTTTATACAGCTTATGATGAGAAACGTTTTAATTATGGTGATCAAGAAACGTTTACTTACAGCATTTATGACCCAATATTAGATCAACTACAACATGCTGAACTGACGATCACGCTTGATTTAAACGATTTTAATCCAGACATGGATACTGTGAATGTGAATCTAGAGATTGACCCGAGCGAGACGTATTACTCAAATCTAGCTGCAAGCAATTCAGTCACTTCAGGCAAGAAGTCAACTACAGGTTTTGGGGTCGTCGGTATAGGTCTTGGAGATGTTTTATCGGCTGATGTCATTTCAAGTAAGCCTGGTCTGAGCATTAAGGTCGGTCAAGGTGAGTTGGTTTCGATGCAGTTCAGTGCAACGGGAACTTCTGTGGTCGGCCTTGGAAATGTCTCCGACCTAGTCATTTATAAGAAAAATGCGCTCACAGGAGAGTACGAGCTCTATCACAGCAGTGAAAGCTTCCTGATTGTGCCGATTGCATTATTAGGCATTCCTTTAGGGGGAATCTACAACAAACCTGAACAAGTCATGTTCCCTGAAGGAGAATATGTTGCGTACTTGACGACCAACGGTGTAAGCGTGATTGGTGGAAACACCCTCACGGCCGATCATATGACAGTATATGACTATAACCAAGTCGAGCAATATTCAGGCGTTATTGAAGCGACGGTTGAAATGGAAAGTGATCAAATTGTTTCTGCTCTCAATGATCAAGCTATAACACAACAGAATCTTGTGATTCAAGGTAAATATGGTGTGTTGACCATGCAGCCAAATGGTCAATATCGTTATGAAGTAGATAACGCTATTCAGCCACCGCAGTATGGCAAAGTCGACACATTCAGTTATGTGAAAACCAACACAGTGACAGGTGAAAATGAAGTTGCTATTTTAAATATCAAATTAGCAACACTTGATGCACAAGCTGATTTGGTTGATGCGCAGGGTGAAGACTTAGCTGTTTTTTCTGCCATGACCAATAAATTCGATGAATCAATTGCTGTTTTCGATTCAACATCACTTTTATCAAAATCGAATCGTGTTCAGGCAACAGCACTGGATAAATTTTCTAAGAAAATTCACTTTAATATTTTGGATGACGGACAGTCTAAAGGTCTTAAATTGAGTTTCGAGGGGCTGGCGGATATTTCATCAGCCAAGATTGATTTATCTTACCAATTAATTATGGTCAAGGATCATACGGGCAAAACCGTGAATCAAGTAGTGCACAGCGACTCAATATCTCAAACGACACAAGCTAAGCTGAATCTAGAATTACATGATATGGCCGTCGGTGAGTATAGCCTTCAGTTGAATATGCCGGGCAAGGCGGGTTCGTTACGTTATTATGGTTATGATGTCAAAGTATTCAATCAGTTTAATGATCAATGGGCTCAAGATCCTGAACAGGACAATCCTGTGATTGAAGGTAACCTATTGGCTAATGATCAACTCAATCAGGATTTGTTACCACATACTGTACTTAAGATCAATAACAAGACCATTACTTTAGATCCGAATCTGACTCAAACTGAAATTAAAGTGACAGGTCAATATGGCGTGCTCACTTTGAAAACAGATGGACATTATACTTATCAAGCCAATGGTCAAGGTGCAGGTAAAGAAATCTTTGTGTATGAGTTAATTTCACCAACAGGTGATCGTGATAAATCAACTCTAGAAATTGAAGTCGCTCAACACATTCAAGGCTCTTACGTAGATGATGTCGTACATAGCAGTGCCTCAAATGATGTCTATTTTATGTCAGAGGGGGCGGATACGATTATCTTTGATCTACTGAATACAAGTGATGCAACAGGTGGAAACGGAACAGATACATGGGTGGACTTTGATCAAAACGATCGCATTGATATTTCTGAATTGTTGATTTCAAATCATCAAGGTCACTTGACCGATTATATTTCAGTTGAATCTGAAAATGGTAACACGGTAATTTCAATCGATCGTGATGCAAAAGCTTTTAATAGCCAACAAGTTGAAATTGCTAACCAGTTCGATTCGACTCAGCTTATCATCTTACAAGGGAAAGATATTTCTCTTGAGCAGTTGCTACAAAACAATCAAATTATTTATTAAACTCTAATTTTTATAAAAAAATCTCCTATTTATAGGAGATTTTTTTTCATAGTAAGAATAGAGTTTATAATGTAAATATGTTCCATTATTTAGCCTTATATAAATGCCTTTTACCCTTGAAAATGAAATTTATTTTGAAGAAGAGATCAAAAAAAGTCGGTTTCAAGCCATTGCAGCACCCGTTGAAAATGAGCAGGCAATAAAAGATTTTTTAGAGCGACATAAAGATATTTCGACAACTCATCAATGTTGGGCGTGGAAAATAGGACATACAGTTCGGTTTAATGATGATGGTGAGCCGTCAGGAACAGCAGGTAGACCTATACTTGCCGTGATTGAGGGCAACGAATTAACCAATGTGATTGTGCTGGTTAATCGATGGTATGGTGGTATCAAGCTGGGGACAGGTGGATTAGTTCGAGCGTATGGTGGCTGTGCAGGACAATGTCTGATGCAGGCCGAAAAAGTTGAGCTGATTGAAAAAAAAATAGTACGTTTTAAATGTCTATTTAATGAATGGTCAATTTTCCAATATGAGCTTAGGCAACAGAATATTGAATTTCAAGAAGCTTATACGGGGGAAGGCGTTGAAGTGATGGCCAAGTTACAAATTCATCAGATTCCGGTCTTAGAATTAAAAATACAAGATGTCACACGCGGACGCGAACAATTAAAAATCGAGGAGGCAGAAAATGGATGAAACGAACATTCAAGCTGAGGAATCTCGATTACTTAAATACCGTGAACAGCATAAGCATCGACTGAATTATATGCCATGGCTGTATTGGAGTTTAAAACCCAAGAATCGAGTTTGGGCTGAGCAATGGCAAAAAGAGTATCAAGCCTATTTGATGGATATGGAAACAGTTGAGATTGGTCAAAATAGTTTTATCTCGCCTTTAGCACATATTTTTGCTGAACCAGGTCGAAAAATTATTATTGGGGATAACACTTTCATCGCAGCAGATTGTACTTTACATGGGCCCCTAGAAATTGGAAATGAAGTCGCCATCAATCATCACTGTATTTTAGATGGGGGGCGAGTAGGGATTAAAATTCATGATCAAGCGAGATTGGCTGCCTATTGTCATCTATATGCTTTTGACCATGGTATGCAAGCGGATCAACCCATTTATAAGCAAGCTGTTCGATCGCAAGGTATCGAAATCGGTCAAGACGTTTGGCTAGGTGCGCATGTAGGGATTAAAGACGGTATTAGAATCGGTGATCATGCTGTGGTAGGAATGAATAGCATGGTAACCAAAGACGTCAATCATCATGAAATAGTCGCAGGTAACCCTGCAAAGTTTATTCGATTAAGAGAATGATTTTAAAAAAATATCTATCTAATTAAATGATTTAAAAAAGAATTACACAAAACAGCTTAATTCTTTGAGAACTTATGTTAAGTTAAAATTAATATAAAAAAACACCTGAGCTTGTAGGGAGGCATTATGAATCGTGTCATTGCTTGTATTGACTCATCCCCATGTATTAATGCTGTCGCAGATGCAGCAGCATGGATCGCACAACAAACCCAAAGAGAGTTAGTGCTCCTACAAGTGCTCGATTATTATCCTGCAAGTTATCACCTCGGTGAAATTAGTGGCGTGATTGGTTTTGAAAGTAATGCAATGTTACTTAAGGAGTTGGCTGAACTTGAGCAAAAACAAAGTGAACTCGCCTTGGATTATAGCAACAATTTATTAGGGCATATTTCAGAACGTATTGAGGAAAATTACGGACTTAAAGCCACCCAAATTCAAGAAAAAGGCGATTTTTTAGAACAAAGCTTCAATGTGTTGAATGAACAAGATATTGTTTTAATTGGTCGAGTCGGTGAACGTTCCGCAGAAAAAAATAAAGGTATAGGCAGCAATGTTGAAAACTTTATCCGAGGGGCGAGATGCACTGTAATGACTGTTGGAGAAACCTTTAAGCCACCAACGCGTTTTATTTTCGCCTATGAAGATTCTCCGACATGCAAAGATATGATGAAACGTGTTGCTAAAAGTGATTTGCTGAGACAATTACAATGTCACTTACTTTATGTGGGGGATCATCCAGAGGTACTCGAAATCCCAACCGAATTTTTACTCAATGCTGGTTTGAATGTCGTGGTTGAATATCGTTATGGTGATGTAGCAGAAAATATTTTAGATTATCAAAATGAGCATCAGATTCAATTGATTGTATTAGGGGCTTATAGCCGTAGTAAGGTTCGACAGTTTTTCTTAGGAAGCATCACCACAAATATTTTCCGGAATTCACCTGTTCCATTATTAGTTGCAAAATAGAGTCGCAAAATAGAGTAGCAAGATAAGAATGGATTATTGAGATCATTTGAAAGGTCATATTACTTGAATAGTCTATATTTTTGATCGAGATAAAAGCTTCATACTTATCAAAAAATATGTAGCTAATCGCTTAGATTATTTTATGTTCTATTTAAATTAAATGAGTTAAAACATTGTGTTATGAGTTTTTTTTGATCTTATCCACAAGTATGCTCACAGTATTCGTGGATAACTTGATGAGAATATATCAGTTAATTTAAGAAGTAAAAAAAGCCACTGATGAAAGTGGCTTTTTTAAAAAAAATAGGGTGTCAATAAAGCGAAAATTTTTTATTTCACAATCGCAATCGCAAAACCATCATGACCTTTACTACCAATCGTTTGTAGTGCAGTGCTTGATAACAAACGTGGATGATTTTGCATTAAACGATACATCTCACGAATACCTTCAATACTCGGTTTTACATTATTTGGATCTAAAATATCGCCTGCACGAATGACATTATCAAGGACAATGATCGTACCCGAATGTGAAAATTGTAAACTGAGTTCGAGATATTCAGGATAACTCTGTTTATCTGCATCGATAAAAACAAAGTCAAATGGTTCAAAATCTTTTGGAAGTGAACGTAAAACATCTGCTGCACGACCCACCTTGAGTTCAACTGTTTGGGGTAATTGAGCATTATCTATGTTTTCTTGTCCAAGTGCAGCATGGGTATCACGACCTTCGATTGTTAAAATATAACCATCTTCAGGTAGTGCACGGGCAAGCCACATCGTGCTGTAAGCAGCAAAAGTACCAAGTTCAAGAACACGCTTACATTTATTCATTTGAATCAGCATCTGTAACAACATACCTTGATTCGCAGCTACAGCCAAATGGTCAGGGAAGCCTTTATCCGCAGTATTCTTTAAAGTCTGCGTTAAAATGGGATCTTCTGGAATTAAGTGTGATTCGATATAAGCATCAATATCTGACCATTGTTGTTGCATTGTTGATTACCTGATTTGCGATATGTGCATTGTAGTCGATTAAATTCTGAGTGCAATTTTTGTAGAACTTAATGAATGATTATTGAACTTTGATCAATGCGTTTTTATTAGAATATAAATTCTGAAATCATTAAAATATAGTTCAAAATAAAAAAAGAGGTCAGCAGACCTCTTTTTTTAATTAGACATTAGAAATGACAGAGTGAAGTATTACGTGTCAGATCAGGCCCCCAAGTACGATAACCTTGAGTATCTATATGAATCTGACCTGAAGAATATAAGCCTAGCCCCATATTTAAACTTTGACCATGGTTTTGCCAAAATTGACAGAGCTTGAATTTGGAGTTTTCAATAAAAGCATAATCACCAGATTGTGGAAACTCAGGTCCAATTCTAAAATCTATCGCTGAATTGTAGAGATGCCGTGATGAACTCGCACCACCAGCACACTGATTTAAAGGTAAGTCACGATAAACAGAGGTGACCTCAAATTCAGTTAATACTTTTGAGGCAACCAAATATTTAAATACTTTTAATGTTGGAAGCTGATTGGCCCATATTTCACGGCTAGGAACCATATATTCTGATTTACCACATTTCTGCCAATCTCGTGCAGATTTAAGCAGCTCAAAACTTGGCACAATGTTACCAACATCATGACTTTCTAAAAATCTTTCATATTCGCGCACACGTGATTGATTATTACCTTGCATGAGCCAAGAACTATAAGATTGAGGCATCACTTTAGGTTTTACTGGTCGATCCAAAAATATTTTTTCTTGTGGAATATAAATACGCTGACCATTTTGCGTAAGTATGGTTGGACCTTTTTTAGGAGAAGATGTACATCCGATGAGCATCAGTGAAATCATACTGAGGCTTACAAATCCCTTCAAAATTTGTTTCATTATATGTATTTACTGAGTTTAACTAAGCATCTAGTTTAGTCTAAATTTAAGGACGAATTTGGCATAAATTGCAAAAAAATGTACCATTTCGGTATAAAAAAAGACCAGCTAAAGCTGATCTTCTTCACACTTATTTTTCTAAAAGCTCTAATTTGTTCGGCTTACCATTCCATTCTTCACGATCTGCTGGTTGATCACCAATTTGAGTGATGTTCGGCCATTTTTCAGCAAGTTCAGCATTGAGTTCAATGAAGACTTCTTGGCCTTCTGGAAGCTCATCTTCGGAGAAAATTGCATTTGCAGGGCACTCTGGTTCACACAAAGCACAGTCAATACATTCATCTGGATTGATGACTAGAAAGTTAGGACCTTCATAGAAACAGTCAACTGGACATACTTCCACACAGTCTTGGTACTTACATTTAATACAATTTTCAGTGACAACGAAGGTCATGGCGTCAGCTACCTAAAAAATATGGTTCTAATATCGAATGCTGTATTTTAGGGAAAATGAAGCAAACTAACAATTCCTTTTATTGATAATTAATATAGAAGAACCTACTAAATCAATTTTATTTATACAAATTGACCAATGAGCTAATGAAATTGATAATGCAAGTTATTAAATAATCCAAATAGATCAAATGTATCGTGTGATATTCGGTATAAAAAGAATGATCCACTCTGAACATTATCACTAATCTTAAGTTCAAGAATCAAGCAATCGAACAAAATCCTTGGGCGAGTCAAGCATTCGGATAGAACTTAAATTTCACGAATTTTATAAATAAGCGCATTATGCTTTCAATAATTGCTTCAGTTGATAAAGCTGTTCAAGTGCTTGGCGAGGAGTTAAATCGTCGACGTCTAAATTTTTCAAAGCATCAAGTGCAGGGGATGATTTTTCAACTTCAACGATTTTCTCAACGACCTGTTCTACAGTTTCAATTTCAGAAAAAGTATCTTGCTCAAATAAATCTTTCTGTATCACAGGTTGATGCTGTTGTTTCTCTAAAATACGTAAACGATGTTGTGCATCTTTAATCACACTTTCAGGAATACCGGCCAGTTTAGCCACTTGTAAACCATGACTCTGACTGGCTGGACCATGCTGTACTTTGTGTAACAAGATCAACTGACCATTAATTTCTTTAGCGGTGACGTGGTAATTTTCAATACATGGTTCGTGACTCAATTCCGTCAATTCAAAATAATGCGTTGCAAAAAGACATAGGCATTTAATACGTTTGGTGAGGTCTAAGACACACGCCCAAGCCAGTGAAAGCCCATCATAAGTACTGGTGCCACGACCGACTTCATCCATCAGTACCAATGACTGATTGGTTGCGTGATGTAAAATTTGCGAAGTTTCAGTCATTTCTACCATAAAGGTTGATTTTCCAGAAGACAGATCATCTGCAGAACCAATACGAGTAAATATACGATCAATTGGACCTAGTTTTGCTGATTGAGCGGGGACATAACTGCCGCAGTAGGCGAGTAAACTGATCAAGGCCGTTTGTCGCATAAACGTCGATTTACCTCCCATATTAGGGCCTGTAATAATCGACATACGATGATTGAAATCAAGTTGCGTATCGTTTGGTGTATAAGGTGTCTTAATTAATGACTCGACGACGGGATGTCGCCCAGCTTTAATTTGAATACCAATTTCAGGGCTAAACTCAGGACGATTCCAATGATACAAACGTGCTTGATGAGCAAAATTACTGATTAAATCGAGTTGTGCAATGGCTGCACTCATCATCTGCAAATTGCCAATATCTTGTCGAAGTTCATCGAGTAGCATTTCAAATAATGCTTTTTCACGCGCCAATGCACGTGATTCACTAGACAGAACTTTATCTTCAAATGATTTCAGTTCAGGTGTGATATAGCGTTCGGCATTTTTAAGGGTTTGTCTACGGATATAAGAATCAGGTGCTTGCTCGGCTTGAGCACGGGTTAACTCAATATAGTAGCCACTGACACGGTTGTAACCGATTTTGAGGGTATTAATCCCCGTATTTTCACGCTCTCTTTTTTCAAGATCAATCAGGAATTGTCCTGCGTGATCTCTGATCTGACGAAGCTCATCCAATTCACTGTCAAAACCTTCAGCAATGACATTGCCATCGCGAAGTAGAACCGGTGGATTTTCTACAATGGCATTCATTAATCTGAAATGCAGCCCATTAAAATCACCGAGTTCAGCATTCAATTGTTCAATAAGGGTTGATTGATTCTGAGAGACAATGGGCTGTAATGCATGACGTAAAAAAGGAATTTGTGCACAAGCTTGACGGAGTTGAACCAGATCTCTCGGGCGAGCACTGCCTAAAGCAATACGACTCAATACACGTTCAATATCACTAATTTCTTTCAAAATTAATCGGATAGGCGCTTCATGGTACCCTTTGAGTAGGACCTCAATCGCATCTAGACGTTGATCTAGCAATGCTGTATCTCGTAAGGGTTGCATCAAGGTACGTGCCAATAAACGCCCCCCCATGGCTGTTTGACAATCGTTCACTAAATTAAAAAGTGAGGTACCGTGTTCAAATAAAGGGTCGATAATTTCCAAATTACGACGAGTGACTGGATCAAGTGCGATAAAGTCACTACTTTGTTCTAACTTAATCGAGCGAATATGCGGAAGAGCCGTTTTCTGAGTTTCTTTTGCATAGTGAATCAGTGCTGCTGCAGCCACTTTTGCAAGGGGAAGTTCATCTATTCCAAAGCCTGAAAGTGTTGACACCCCAAGCTGATCACAGAGCGTTTTTTGGGCATTGTTTAAATTAAAATCAACATTTGGTCTTTTGGTTATCGGGCATTCAATCAGTGATTTAATTTGTTCAATTAAAGCTTGATCTTGGATATCTTCATTGATCACCAATTCACTTGGCATAAGACGCGCAAGTTCAAGTGGTAAATGTTCAGCTTTATATTCTTGTTGTTGTACTTTAAAGATCCCTGCACTTAAATCAAGTAATGCAATACCAATTTGATTTTGATGGATGGCAATGGAGACTAAGTTCGAGCTTTGGTGTGCATTGAGCAAAGCATCATCGGTCAGTGTACCTGGCGTGATGATCCGTACGACACCACGTTCAACAGGACCTTTACCTGTGACTTCTCCAAGCTGTTCACAGATGACAACGGTTTCACCTTTTTTGACCAAGCGAGCTAAATATCCTTCAGCTGCATGGTAGGGCACGCCTGCCATTGGGATTGGATTTCCATTGGCTTTACCACGGTGGGTTAAAGTAATGCCCAGTAATTTGGCTGCTTTATGCGCATCATCAAAAAATAACTCATAAAAATCTCCCATGCGATAGAACATGAGCGAATGAGGATGTTGAACTTTTACGGACATGTACTGCTGCATCATGGGTGTTAGCGTAGAGAAATCAGTCATGTTTTCCATAAAGCTCATAGAGTTAAGATCCAAAAAATTAAAAAAGTGATAATACTTAAATAGCCTAAGCGATTTAGACTATTTTCAGTATTAGATCTTACCAAAAACAACGCATTTAAAATATTTAAAAATTTTGATCGAGAAGTTTTTGATCTTTGTCTAAAAAAATGATTATTTTGATGAATGAAATCGACTCATAGCAGTATCCTAATGCCATAGTTAAAAGGATGTGGAGCGTAAATGTATGGCAGGCTGACTTGAATTATTAAATCTAGTGAATCTTGTACACTGTTACCAAACAGTGCAATTCGATCGAGCACTAAGGTTTTCATTTCTAGCCGTTGTAACACAATGCATTCATTCAGGAATATGTTTAAAGCTTGTGCTTTTAAAAGCCTAAACAATCCATACTTGGCAAACTTTTTGCTTTATACATGTGCAAATATAGTCTAGCCCATTAGTCATTCGCTGAATTGGTGCAAAACACTATGTTTCTAGATTATAGAAAATTTATAGTTCTTAATTTGGATGTAACACCAAATGTGTTCACTAGAAAGTTCAGATTAGATGTTCACTTATAGTGCATTCAGGCATGTTATTGGTGCAAGAAATCTTATAAGTGAAGATTTTCATTATAAGCAGATTGAGTAATAGACAGAGATGCTGGATTGGTTCGTTACATAGGATCTTAAGTTTCCGAGAAACTTGAACAACCTATCATTACTTGGAGAGCTGATTACCGATGAGTAATTAAACCAGCGTTGTAGAAGATATGAATCGAAAGTTGCGGGTCAATCTGTGTGCAATGAATTCATTATGCTTTTCAGTTACGGTGTAATCAGGTGTGAATAAAACTGCACTGAGTGCCTAACTAGGATTTAATCGTGTTAAACAGAATTTCACTACGTCAAATGCAATATTTCGTCGCCACCGCAGAAAGCGGTAGCATTAGTATTGCTTCGGAAAAAATTCATGTTTCTTCGCCATCAATTTCAGCAGCCATTGCACATATAGAGTCAGAATTACAAGTTCAACTTTTTATCCGTCAACACGCAAAAGGATTATCTGTAACAGAGATTGGTAAAAAAGTCATGCTGGAATGTAAAATGATTCTAAATCTAGCAGGTGGTTTATACACTTTGGCTGCAGAGTTTTCTGGGTCTAAGCACGAAACTATTTTCATGGCTTCTGCTGATCTTCCTTTACCCCATTTTCAAACGGATGAATTCAGTCTTTAAACAAACAAAGAATAACCACCACACCATCACATTCAAATAATTTATGTTCTGTTTTTAACATCTTGAGTGCTCCTAATTTATGCTGAGATCACACTATCAAATTTAATATTAATTAGAATATAAGCATGCTGTGCTTTTAATGAGTACGTGCTTTAGAAAGTCATGATTCGATTTCTTGAATTACAAGATTTCGTAGGAAAAGATCATGAATTGTTGAATGCGATAAAAAAGCCTCTACTAGAGGCTTATTAAAATCAAGGTTTAAAAAGAGCATGTTCTGTTAAATGCAGTCTTAAGATACGTCGTAGTTCTAAAACGGCTTCAGGCGTTTCTTGAATAGAATGACCACCTTTAATAACCAATTCTGACGCTGCACCTTTTAAATGTGCACTCTCGTAAGGGACAATTCCGTCACTCATAATTTTAGGGTCTTTACTCTCTGTGATATTACCCATCACACTGTGGAAAATGATCTTGTTCGTTGGCACAACATTTTCAGTGAGTTCAGTAAATTTAGAATTATGACTTAAATCGCTGGGACCATTTTGAATTAAGCCATGACCTAAATCTTTCACAAAGTCTTTTACATTCACATTGCGATCAGTCAAGGTATCGGCAAATGCGCCAAGGAATGCACCTGGAAGCTTGATAATTCTACGTGCTGCTTTGGTAAACCAGCGGTCAGCAAAAGCTGTTCCCTTATGTGGGGCTGCGATAAAAATGGCACGATCAAAGTTTGGAATGGGATCAATCGTAAGGCGTGCTTTAAACAAAGGTTCATTTTTGAACTTTTGAATTTGTTGAGATTTGAACAAGGCTAAAGCAGGTTGAGTCAAATCGGCTTGACTCACCAATAATCTTGAGATAATCCCGCCCATACTATGACCAATTAAAACTGCATCTTTGGTAGAAGGAGAATCTTGATCTAAAGTCGCGAAAGATTGTCGAATTAAAGCATCAATTTGAAAATGGCTTTCTAAAATAGGCATATTGGTCGAATAAAAGACTTGCCACACTTGATAATGTTCACGAAGGATTTGATCGCCCATGATATCGTTGGTCAAGCGAATCCATGCTTCAGGACTACTCGCTAACCCATGGACTAAAACAATAATTTTTTTGTTCGGATTATAAGGTTCGAGTTTAAACAATTGCGGCATGGTAATGCTGTTGTCACGGTCAATCAAACTCAAATAAGCGGCTGCGCCGAGCTTATTTTCAGCAAGCCATAATCCATAAGGCGCAGAGAAATTCGCCGCCAGAGGGTAGGTATTATTCCCAATTTTTAGTTGCTCAATACTATAGGGGTCAAAGATATTCAGCTGAAAATTTGGATTGTATAAGATGTCATCAATGGTGTTGCTGACTTGTGGTTGAGCTGTGATCGTGACGGATAAATAACGAGGTTCATGGATATTTGGATTGACCCCATTTTTATATTGGTGATTCATCGGATCAACAATATATTTACCTACATCGTCATTATTCGGTGCAGGAAGTGTGGCAACAAACTCAGAACCGAAACCATCACGACGGTTGGTTGATCTTAATCCTGAAAAGTTCAGATTATAACTCGACATTAAGCTATCGAGTTTGGTATTGGCAATTTGTGGATAGTCGCTGTAATTGACTTTATAAATGCTTTTACCGACTTTAATCTCTTTGGGTACACGTTCTTGGGTATATCTTAGACCATAGTTGGTGATCAGTTTGGCCAAAGCTTGGTTATAAAAATCTCGGATTTGTACTTGTCGGTTATCAAACAGACGTTCACTCGGGTGGCGTTTGGTTTTAAACAAATAAGCATAACTGTAGCGAATACTTTGATCTAATAATGCAAGTTGTTCATCTAGACAGGCATTATAGGTTTTCTGATGGGCAGCCTTTTTCTCTTCAGATTGATATTTATTGATTAAACCTATGGAGCATTCGGATTTTTGACTCAATGCTAATGCTTTGGTGAGGTAGGCTTCACTCGCTGTTGAAAGAAGTTGTTCATCTTGAATTTGAGGAATTTTTTTAAGTTCTGTCGTACATTTTTCAGGATCATCGGTACAAACATCTGCTTCACCACCTGTCATGGACAATACGTTGAGGCTTGCTTCACTCATTTTTTTACGCGTTAAAATACTGTCACGTTCATTGGCAATGGAGACATTCAGTGCTTGATTTTTCACGCTGACAACTTGGCAGCCACTGATGAAAAGTGGGATGCTGGCAATCAGGACAATTAATTTTTTCTGATAGATTGTGCTATTTATTATGATTTTGATTGGCATCGTATTTGTACAATGAATGAGTCATTTAAAATCATACGTTAAATTTTAGAAATTGAAAGTGACCATTCAAAAAAAATAGACTGAAAAATCAGTCTATTTTAGGATTCTAAAAATTAATTTTTAAAATTATGATTGAGCAGGATTGTTTAGAATTTGCCAAACATTGTATCGCCCTTGTTTCTCAATCTCACTGATGAGGCGATCTGCAATTTCGCCTTCTTCAGGATATTTCACTTTGTAGTTTTTTAGAGTTTGTACAGCATTCTTCTTTTGACCTAAATAAATGTAGTTATTTGCGGCAACGAGATAGGCCTCTTGAACACCAGCTTTAATCGCTTTATCAATATAAGGGGTTGCTTCTTTTTGACCACCACCTTCAGACAATGAGAAACCAAACCAGAAGTTTGCTTCAGCATCTTCTTTATTTAATTTTAAAATTTGAGAAGCATATTTTAAAGATTTAGTGGTGTAACTTGAACCTAAGTCCAAATTACGACCCATCACACTCGCTTTAAAAGCACGGACTAAAATATCAAAAGATGCATTATCTTTCGATGCAAGCTCATCTAGTTGTGCAGAGACTTGTTTTAACTTTGCTTCAAAACCGTAACGTTCTTGGCGGTCTGTAAAACGTGGTGGATAATGACGCGCTTTACCTTCTACCATTTGTAAGAAATCATCAATTTCAGTAATGTCGATTTCATTTTGACCGGCAAGCACTGCATATTTCATTGCACGTGTTTTGCTATTAATCGTTGGAATAATGAGTTTATTGGTATCTAAAATCAGCTTTTTCTGTGTTTTAGGATCGGTCACTTCAAGTTTGTTTAAAGGTGCAGCAGCTGCTTTTTTTAACTCAAGTTCAAATACAGGAGGCTTGGTGTAGTCAAAAGGATTCAGTGCGTAAAAAGGGGCACTTAGATCAGGTTCAGTGTAGTAGATCGGATCATTGTTTATTTTGCTCGTTTTAATAGAAGATGTACTACATCCGACAATGAAAGTTGATGCGATAATCGCACATACCAGAGGCTTAATGGTCATAATGATTTCCGATATATTGTTGTAAGTGTTGATAAATGCATGTTGCTCAGTCTAAAAAATGCCAGAACAACATGCAACCATAATTCAGTGTTGTTATTAAAATTTATACATTAAGCTTTAGATTGAAATGTTTGGGTTTCGCATTCACGACGAACTTCTTCAATAATCTTTAACTCTTCTTCGCTAAATGGGCGTTGAACAGGTTGTGACTTATCAAAAGTGGGATCAAGCAAAGATAAACGCTGACAAAGTGTGTTCATGCGAATTTCATTTTGTTGAATACGATCCAATAAAACACGCATGCCATCGATCATTGGGTCAGATTGATCTTGTGTCATCGCATAAGGTTGGAAACCAATTTGCTCAGCATAATCGCGACGGCGTGATTCTTGCTCATTTTCTAGTGGTTTATTCTTTAAAATAAATCGGGCAGGGTTGCCGACTGCAGTGGCACCTTCAGGAACTTCCTTAGTTACAACGGCATTTGAACCGACTTTAGCATTTTTATGAACAGTAAATGGCCCTAAAATTTTGGCCCCCGCACCGACAATAACGCCGTCCTCAAGGGTTGGATGACGTTTGCCTTTATTCCAGGTTGTTCCACCTAAGGTGACACCATGATAAAGCGTAACATCATCACCAATTTCTGCGGTTTCTCCAATCACAATGCCCATACCGTGATCGATAAAAAAACGTTTACCAATTTTTGCGCCTGGATGTATTTCAATACCTGTGGCAAAACGGCTAAAAGAAGAAAGCATACGCGCTGAAGTTTTACAGTCTTTGACCCATAATTTATGGGCAACTCGATGCATGATCAGTGCATGAATGCCTGGATAGGTCGCTAAAACTTCAAATGTATTTCGAGCAGCAGGATCGCGCGCGAATACAGCTTTGACATCTTCTCTGAGCTGTTTAAGCATTTGTTTGATCCTCAGTTTTTGTTTGATCTAAAGTAGATTTTTTCCATGTCCCTTTGTTCAAAGCTTGAACACGACTGAAAATACCTCTAAGTAGATGGTATTCCATACGATCTAATTGTATACGTCCGAACAAACGACGCAAGCGTAATGGTAATAATCGTGGGTTTTTAGGATCTAAAAATTCAATTTCTTCCAGCATTTTTTGAATATGCGGATAGAACTGTTCCATTTGTTCATGCGTAACCAATGGCTCATCCCACTCCATCGCATCATCTTCAGTGACTTTCATGGTGGCTTTATCATCCACTTCATGTTCCATCAGCTCAGTCGTCGCCATGCGCATTTCATAGCAAATAATTTGAATGGCTTGAGCAACATTCAATACGCCGTAATCGGTATTGACAGGAATGGTGACATGAAAATTTGCTAAAGCCAGTTCTTCGTTGGTTAATCCGCGGTCTTCACGACCAAAGATCACTGCAATTTCTTGTTGTTCTTGCAGCACAGCTTTCATGGATTTCTGTGCGGCAGGACGCGCATCGAGTAGCGGCCAAGGAATAGTACGACTACGTGCACTGGTTCCAAACACAATATGACAATCTTTAATCGCGTCTTCTAATGTTTCTACAATTTCAATTTGATCGATCAGATCTGTCGCACCCGCAGCCAATGCATCTATATCAGGATGTGGATACGTTTTCGGTGAAACGAGTACTAACTTACACAGCCCCATGGTTTTCATTGCGCGTAAAGCGCTACCAATATTGGCAGGAAGCGTGGTGTTGACCATGACAATACGTACATGGCTTAAATGCGCTGCAACAGCTGCATTATCAATAATATCCATAATTATTCCAAATTTGAGCAGTGGTTTAGCGACGGTTTAAGAGTATTGGCTGGCTTCAGCTTGATACAGATCCATCGCTTCATCCATGCTTACATCATTGGGAGGTGGTGCAAGCGGATAAGTCTGATTTGGATCCGCAGCTTTACTCTTCGCCGCTTTTGATTTGACTTGATATTCCACATGAAGTGCTTCTTTGCCGAAATAATCACGCAGTTGAGAAAGCAAAGCATCTAAAGGTGCAACTTTCCAATTGACCCCTAAATGTAGTTCAGCAGTCGCATATGGATAATCGAGAAGAATGTGTAGTGGAATGTGATTACACATATCGACATTACAATAAGGGAGAATAATTTTTTGTAAGTCTGAGCTGAGTGTTTTACTCATGTGCTCAGCATCAAGCTTGATCTGAATGCAATTCGCACGTTTCTGACGAATTTCATTTAAGGTAAAAGCTTTGGTGAGTCGTCCCATTGGGCGGTCAAAACCTTCACGCTCATAGATTTCGCCTTCAATCACCACCACTTGTTCAGTGACAATGATCTCTTTGAAACGTTGGAAGCGTTCATGATTGGCTGACACTTCAATCCGTGCCGTACCATCATCTAACGTGATCATCATACGGTTCGGGAAGTTAGCAACATCGACTACCAATCCAGCAAATACCGTAGTCACGCCACGACGTGTAGGTGTCAATTCATTAATTTTTTGTGAAATAAATGATTTGAGTTCAGGGCGATAAACATCAATTGGATGACCTGTTAGATACAACCCAAGTGTGTCTTTTTCCCCTTTTAAACGGACTTCATCTGACCAAGGTTTAACAGGTTTGGCAGGCTTACGCTGAACTTCTTCGACTTCACCAAACAAATCCATGATACCTGATTCACGGTTTGAACGTGCTTGATCCGCTGCTTGTACGGCCTCTGGCAGTTGAGCCATCAGGCTTGAGCGTTCAATGCCTAAACAATCCAAAGCGCCTGAGCGAATTAAAGCTTCAAGCGTCCGTTTGTTGATTTTCTTTAGGTCGATACGATGGCAGAAATCAAAAAGATCTTTAAATGGACCCAGTTGTTTGCGTGAATCAATCACTGATTGCATTGCGGCTTCGCCGACACCTTTGATCGCGCCTAAACCATAAACAATCGTATTTTCATCTGTCGCATGGAATTGGTAAATCGACATATTGACTGAAGGTGGTAATACGTCGAGTCCATTATTTCGACAATCGTCAATTAAAAATACAATGCTGTCCGTATTTTGCATTTCCGATGTCAGAACAGCAGCCATAAATTCTGAAGGGTAATGGGCTTTCAACCATGCTGTTTGATAGGCAACGAGGGCGTAGGCAGCGGCATGTGATTTGTTAAAACCATAACCTGCGAACTTTTCCATATAGTCAAAGATATGGTTTGCCGTTTGTTCATCAATGTCTTTCTGAGCAGCACCCTCGATGAAGATTTGGCGTTGTTTCACCATTTCTTCAGGCTTTTTCTTACCCATGGCACGGCGAAGTAAATCCGCACCACCCAGACTATAGCCTGCGCAATATTGAGCTGCCTGCATCACTTGTTCTTGATACACCATAATCCCGTAGGTTGGCTCCAAGACGCCTTCAAGTAATGGGTGAAGATATTCGAACTCACCGCCATGCATACGATGGATAAAGTCAGGAATCAGATCCATCGGACCGGGACGATATAACGACACGAATGCGATAATTTCTTCAAACTTTGAAGGGCGTGCTTCTTTCAGCATCTTTTTCATGCCCACGGATTCAAACTGGAACACTGCTGTGGTGTTGGCATCCGCGAAGATGGAATAGGCTGCTTTATCGTTGAGTGGAATATTTTCAATTTTGAGAGGCGTATCAAATTTTACGCGTTGATTGATATGCTGAATCGCATCTTCAATGACCGTTAAATTTCGAAGCCCCAAAAAGTCAAACTTGACCAGACCTGCAGATTCGACATCATCCTTATCAAATTGAGCGACACGACCTGTACCATCTTCTTCACACATGACCGCGGAGAAGTCTGTGATCTTGGTCGGTGCAATGACCACACCGCCGGCATGTTTACCTGTATTTCGAGTAATGCCTTCAAGTTTGAGCGCCATTTCCCAAATCTCTGCAGCATCTTCATGATCTGGATTCGATGGATTGGTCACAATGTCTTTCAGTTGGGGTTCTGCTTCAATCGACTCTAGCAAGTTCAAACCGAGGGGTTTGGTTGGAATCATCTTCGAAATACGATCGGCTAAACCATAAGATTTGCCCAGTACGCGTGCGACATCTCGAATCGCCCCTTTGGCAGCCATGGTACCGAAAGTTGCAATTTGCGAAACGGCATCACGACCATAGGTCCGTGCGACATAGTCAATGACACGGTCACGACCAGCAATACAGAAATCGACGTCGAAATCGGGCATTGATACACGTTCTGGGTTTAAGAATCGTTCGAACAGGAGTCCATATGGAAGCGGGTCTAGGTCGGTAATTTTTAAGCTATATGCAACCAAAGAACCTGCACCTGAACCACGACCTGGACCAACGGGAACACCATTATTTTTAGACCATTGAATGAAGTCCATGACAATGAGGAAGTAGCCCGGGAATCCCATGGAGTTAATGATTTTAATTTCAAATGCTAGACGTTCATCATAGGGCTTGCGAATCTCAGGCCAATCTTCATCCCGTTGATCAACAGGGTAAAGATGAGCAAGACGTTCTTCCAAACCTTGCTCAGATAAATGAGCAAAGAAGGTGTCAATGGTATGACCTTCTGGAATTGGATAGTCGGGTAAAAAGTATTTACCCAATTGCAAAGAGACGTTACAGCGTTTTGCGATTTGAACTGTGTTTTCAATGGCACTTGGTAGGTCTGAGAATAGATCAACCATTTGCTCAGAGGTTTTGAAATATTGTTCAGGGCTGTAGGTGCGTGGGCGACGATTGTCACCTAGAACGTAACCATCTGCGATACAGACACGTGCTTCATGGGCTTCAAAGTCTTCAGCATTGATAAAATGTACGTCATTATGTGCGACCACACCAATTTGATATTTGGCTGCTAATTTTACAGCTTCTTGTATAAATGCTTCTTCATTCGGGCGGTCTGTACGTGTCAGCGCAAGATAAACTCGATTCCCAAATTTTGCGATCCATTCTTCAAGCAGAGGTTCGGCTTTTTGTGGGTTGCCCGAGCAGAGCATTTCTCCGACATCACTTTGCATACCCAGTAAGGCAATGATGTCATTTGACTGTTCAAGTACCCATTCTTTTTTAACGCAAGGAATACCGAGTTGCTGACCTTCGATAAAACCACGGGAAATAATTTCGGTCAGACTACGCCAGCCTGTATTATTCATCGCCAGTAAAGTGACACGATGGGACTCATCATTGAGTCGAATTACACCACCTAAAATAGGTTTAATGCCTTTTTTTAGGCAAGAGGTGTAAAACTTTACAGCCGCGTGTAAGTTTGAAAGATCAGTCATTGCCAAAGCAGGCATTTGATCATCTACTGCAGATTTCATGAGATCAGGTATACGTACGATCGATTCAGTAATCGAAAATTCTGTATGAATACCAAGATGAACAAACTGCATAAATGAATCCTTCGCTAGATCAAAAAATATTTTAACACGCTCTTAGTCTGAGGTAATGAACAAAAGTAAAAAGATCAATTATCTGTTCATAAAATGAAATGCTTGAATGCGTATTAAGTAAAGACTAAACTTCGTCAACAAAAATAAAATTTATGAGCACTTAAATTAAATGAAAAAAATATTGATCAGTATTTTTATTGGTATGACGTTTACACTTACTGCTTGTGCACAAAAAGATTTTAGTGAGAATTTATTAAAAAATACAAAAGAAGGTCAAGCCCAAGCTGAGTATGATTTAGGTGAAGCCTATTATAATGGAGTTAGTGTTGAAGAAAACCTAGAAGAAGCTTTTAAATGGTTTAAGAAGGCAGCAGAAAAAGGTCATGTTAAAGCTGAATATTCAACCGCATACTTATTAGATTATGGCGAGGGTGTAGAAGAAAATAATGTGGAAGCAGTTCAATGGTATTCAAAAGCAATCAGTAAAGGACATTTGCTTTCACATTATGAGTTAGCACAAATATTGATAGAGGGAGAGGATGGCGTTGAGAGTAACCCTGAAAAAGCTATTTTCTTACTGACTAAAGCTGCAGACCAAGGTTTAGATCTTGCCCAATTTGAACTAGGTGTTTTATTTGATGAGGGAGAAGATGTTCCGAAAGATATTGTCAAAGCAGTTAAATATTATAAATTAGCTGTTGCACAAAATAATGCTGACGCACAAAATAATTTGGGTCTACTTTATCAGTATGGTGAAGGTGTCCAACAAAGCTATAGTGAGGCTAAACGACTATTTACATTGTCTGCTAGTCAAGATATTGGACATGCTTACTATAATCTAGGGAATATGTATGCTGAAGGTGAGGGTGTTAGTAAAAATTATACGAAAGCAGCCGAGTTCTATGAAAAAGCTGCTAGGCTGTGTCATAAAGAAGCTAAAGATAAATTGTCAGAAATATATAGTGTTGGTGGTTTTGGATTGAAAAAAGATTTAAATAAAGTACAAGAACTTCAAGAAGACTAATCAAAAACTATCCAAATAAAAAAGCACCTTAAAGTGCTTTTTTATTTCATTGATGGGCAAAATTATCTTTTAATATTCCCAAAACATTCGCTGAATCTCTTTTGCATCCTTAGTC
This sequence comes from Acinetobacter sp. CY73, assembly GCF_059515865.1. Taxonomy (NCBI): domain Bacteria; kingdom Pseudomonadati; phylum Pseudomonadota; class Gammaproteobacteria; order Moraxellales; family Moraxellaceae; genus Acinetobacter; species Acinetobacter sp. CY73. The sequence goes on from NZ_JCAKMZ010000024.1 coordinate 49,668, forward strand.
TTGGTTAAAGCCAATGCCGCCAAGAGTTTGGCTTTCTGAGGGTTTAAGTCATGTGCAACCACCCATCCGTATTTGTCATCAGGTTGTTCAGCATTGCGTAGTACGAAACCTTTCGGAACTCGTGAAGAGCGGATGATTTGAACTCCTTGATTTTGTAGCTCAGTCAAAGTGGGCACAATATTTTTTGCGACTGAGCCGTTACCCGTACCCGCATGGATAATCGCTTTTGCACCTGCCTTGGCATAAGCTTGATAGGCATCTGGAACCATGTTGCCAGAACCGTAAACGATTTGAACAAGGGGTAATCCATCACCTTTGATATTTTCGATATTAAATTCTGATTTGTTATTAAAGCGTTTAGTCGACTGTCTAAACCAATATGATTTTCCTTCGATAAGTGTGCCTAAAGCTCCCCATTGACTCTCGAAAGCATCGGTATGTAAGTTAATTGATTTTGTCACATCGCGAGCAGCAAAAATGCTGTCATTCATCAGGATGAAGACACCTTTTCCTTTAGCTGTATCGTCCGCCGCTAAAGCAACTGCACTATAAAGATTCAATGGGCCATCTGCAGAAAGCGCAGTAGAAGGGCGCATTGAACCTACAAGAACGATTGGTTTATCTGTATGCACCACCAAATTTAAAAAGAAGGCTGTTTCTTCTAAAGTATCTGTACCATGTGTAATCACGACACCATTTACGTCTGGTTTTTTGACGAGATCATTCACTTGGCGGGCTAAAGACAAAAGTTCTTTATCTGTAATACTTTCAGAAGCCACTTGCATGGCTTGAACGCCACTCACATTCGCAAGATTTTGGATTTGTGGGACTGCAGTCAGAAGTTGATCGACAGGAACTTTTGCGGCTGTATAGGTAGCACTATTGGTTGAGCTTGCACCTGCACCTGCAATCGTGCCACCAGTGGCAACCACCACGACATTATTTTTAGCAAAACTTGTAATGGGTAAAAGTAAACCCAAGCTGAGGGTTAATGCTGTTAACGTTTTTTTCATGATCTATCCTTATTAAATTCTATACTTTCCGAGCATTTTTTGTACCACTTCGACCATAAACGATATTAACAGTGAAGTGATATATCAAAATGAAAATATAAAAAAAATATTGATCATTAAAAATGATAAAGCAAAAAAAGCCCTGATTTTGATCACCAGAGCTTTTATGTTTTTAGAACTTAATCATTTCCAGAGATTAATCAATAGAATTAACGCATCTTTGATAAGAAACGTCCTAAACGATTGATCGCTTCGCGAAGCTCATTTTCAGCGGGTAAGAACACCACACGGAAATGATCAGGCGTTGGCCAGTTAAATCCTGTACCTTGTACCAATAACACTTTTTCAGCACGAAGCAGATCAAGCATAAGTTGTTCATCATCTTCAACAGGATAAATATTTGGATCGAGTTTTGGAAAGCAATACATTGCCCCTTCAGGTTTCACACAGCTGACACCTGGGATTTCATTGAGCATTTGCCAAGCGATATTTCGCTGTTCGTATAAGCGACCACCCGGACGAATCAAGTCATTAATCGACTGATAACCGCCTAATGCGGTTTGAATGGCATACTGCGCTTGATGGTTTGCACATAAACGCATAGAAGCAAGCATGTCTAGACCTTCAATGTAGTCTGAAGCACGCTTTTTATCACCTGTAATCGCCATCCAACCTGAACGGAAACCTGCAATTCGATATGATTTAGATAAGCCATTGAATGATACGCATAATTGATCACCTGCAAGCGCAGCGACAGACACGTGTTCGATACCGTCGTAAATGATTTTGTCGTAAATTTCATCTGCAAATAAAATCAGATCATATTTTTTTGCAAGTGCCACAATTTTTTCTAAGACATGGCGTGGATAGACTGCACCCGTTGGGTTATTCGGGTTAATAATTACGATACCGCGAGTATTGGGTGTGATTTTACTTTCCATGTCCGCGATATCTGGATACCAGTGATCTTCTTCATCACATTTATAGTGAATCGCCGTACCACCCGAAAGATTTACCGCAGCAGTCCATAAAGGATAATCAGGCATTGGAACGAGCATTTCATCGCCATCGTCTAGTAACCCTTGCATTGCCATCACAATCAACTCAGAGACGCCATTACCGATATACACGTCATTGACATGCATATCAAAGATGCCTTTTTGTTGATAATACTGGCATACGGCTTTACGTGCAGGAAAAATCCCTTTTGAATCGGTGTAACCAATCGCATTTGGAAGGTTGAGTGCCACATCGTTAATAATTTCTTGCGGTGCTTCAAAACCAAATGGAGCAGGGTTGCCAATGTTCAGTTTAATAATTTTATGACCCGCTTCTTCCATCTCATTGGCGGCACGTAACACAGGTCCACGGATGTCGTAGCATACATGCTCGAGCTTAGACGATTTTTTTATTTTGCGTGGAGATTGAAATGTGTTCGGCATTTTAATGTTCTCTGATTGAGTGGAGGTCACTTTTGCATAACGGTATAAATAGCTTTTAAAAGTCTCTGTGGTGACCAAATCGAGTTGATGCTCATCTCTGAGTAAACCAACGATTTTTTCATGCGTAAATCCTGCCTGTTGATATTGTTTAATCACAGGAAGCAGATTTTTAAAAATTACGCTTTTTTTCTGCGACATTTTTTAATCCTGAGCAAGAATTGCCCCTAGATTAACACTTATTTTGCTCACAAAAAAGCATTCAAACTAAGAATTGCTTACTTTGTTGAGATTAATTTGCTTCCTTTTTGCTTTTAAAATCCTTTTATATGTTTTGTAATTTGTAAAATTAATACTAGAAATTTGAAAATGAATGACGTAAATATAGGATTATCCTATTTTAATGCACGATATAAAGGGACGTAATCATGGGTAAGATCAATAAATCAGACCGTGAATGGCAAAGAGAGTTATCACCTGAAGAGTTCCGTATTACCCGTCAGAAGGGGACTGAACAAGCTTTTACCGGTAAATATTGGAATACCAAACAATCGGGAATTTACACTTGCCGTTGCTGTGGAGAACAGTTATTTTCATCTGAAACCAAATATGACAGTGGTTGCGGTTGGCCAAGCTTTTTTAGACCAATCACACCGACAGTGGTTGAAGAACAAGATGATTTTACACAAGGCATGTACCGTACTGAAATTATTTGCCATAACTGCGATGCGCATTTGGGGCATGTGTTCGAAGATGGTCCAGAACCTACAGGGCTTCGTTATTGTGTAAATTCAGCGTCATTAGAACTCAAGACACAAGAAAAAAATGATGAGGAAACCTATCCATGACAGACATCTATCAGTTCGAAGCTGAGTTGTTAAATGAACAAAATAAACAATTTTCTGACTACGCTGGGAAAGTGTTGTTGATTGTGAATACCGCAAGCAAGTGTGGTTTTACACCCCAGTTTGCTGGTTTAGAAAAGCTGTATCAGAAGTATAAAGACCAAGGGTTTGAAGTTTTGGGCTTTCCATGTAATCAGTTTGGGGGGCAAGATCCAGGATCGAATGACCAAATCGGCAGTTTTTGTCAGAAAAATTATGGTGTTTCTTTCCCGATGTTCGCCAAAGTAGATGTGAAGGGTGCCAATGCGCATGTGATTTTCCGTTACCTGACCAATAACAGTAAAGGGGTTTTGGGGAGCGGGATCAAATGGAACTTCACTAAATTTCTCATTGGCAAAGATGGTAAAGTGCTCAATCGATACGCACCGACCACCAAGCCTGAAGCTTTAGAAGAAGATATAGAAAAAGCTTTGTCGAAGTAATGAGTATTAATTTAAATTTAAAAAATCAGCTCAATGAGCTGATTTTTTTTGTTGAATGATATTTTGCAAGACATATTGATTTTAAAATGCAGCCAATAAACTCACAATAATCGGTGCGAGTACTGAAAGGATAAACCCACTGACCATCGCATGTGGTATAAACTCATTTCCACATGACTGTTTCACCATGGGTAAAGTCACGTCCATCGCAGTTGCACCTGCTGAAGAAATTGCCGAGCGTGGATAGCGCCAGCCAATCAAATACATAAATAAAATGGCAAATATTTCTCTAAACAGATCATTCATCAACGCGATACTGCCTAGTTCAGCATTTCTTAATTCAGTGACGACGATGCCTGTCATAGAGTAAAAGCCATAACCTTGTGACAGCATGATCAAATCTTTGAGGCTAATATTTTGAATAAGTAACATGGATGCAAATGCGCCAAGCAGTGATCCCAAGATACAGCCGAATGGCACCAGTAAAATTTTCCAATTGAGCCATGAACGATCCAGTGGAGAGTAGGCGAGGTCTAGACCAATTAAGAACATGAAAACGAGTAGTAAGTTCCACGAGCTGAATAGGATTTGATAATCAAATCTTAAGCCAATCTCTGCAATGCCATAACCAATGCCCAATGCAATAAATGCATAACTGATGTTAATTAAAGACTTAAAAAGTAAATCCGTTGAAACCTTGCCTTGAGTGGGTTGTACGCCAATCATTTTGTAAAGCAGATAACAACAACCAAACGCGCCGATCGATGTCAATAATGCAATGGTTATGGCATTAGTTAAGATCAATCCGGGGCTCGCAATATTATTTAATGTGTGCGAAAACTCGATCGCAATAGCGATCAATAATAAGTAGGTAAAATAAGGTAGAACTTTAAAGCACAGGGCTTCAAACCATTTCGGCAAACGTCTTGCGAAAACGAACCCTAAAAATAAACAAAATAAAAGTTGGAAAATAAGCCACAGAGATTGCATATCATTAAGCAGGAAGTTTATTCCTGCTTATTATGACCACTAATGCTTAAGTCAAAATGACTTTTTATTCATAATAATGCGATTTATATGCATATATTGAGCTTTGGTATGGCTTAAAAATTTAGGCTTAAGGATTCAAATAACGATAATCCGCTAAATTAGGTTTCTTAGTGTTTAACCAATATTTCCAAGTATAAGAGGGCCATAATGAGAAGTTTTTACCACCCTCTTGTTGATACCAGCTCACGCAACCTGATTGCCATACGGTGCCAGTAAATTGTTTCTGAATATGTGCATTAAAATCATCTTGAACTTTGTCTTTCACCACAACAGCTTGCGTACGAGATTTTTCAACAGCTTGAATCAGTTGAACAATATAATTGACTTGGGATTCAATCATGAAAATTACAGAATTATGACCTAGAACGGTATTCGGCCCTAACAATTGAAATAAATTCGGGAAACCTTTGGTTGCTATCCCATAAAAGCTTTCTGCACCTTCTTTCCATGCATCTTTGAGTTCAAGTCCATTTTCGCCGATGCATTCAAAAGATTTTAGGTAAATTCTAGGATCTGTAATGAAGCCTGTTCCGTAAATGAGACAGTCAATTTTCCGTTCTTGACCATCTTTAGTGATGATACTGTCTTCGGTGAGCTCTTGAATGGCATCTGTGATGAGTTCAACATTAAAACGGTTAAAAGTAGGAAAATACTTGTTGGACACTAAAATTCGTTTACAGCCCATGGTGTAGTCAGGGGTAAGTTTTGCCGCGATGTCTTTATCTTTCACTTGGTATTTGATAAAGAGTTCAGCAAGCTTTTGTCCTGCCTTCATCATTTTTGGTTTTACAATCGGAACAACGCGGGATTCATTTGACCAATATAGGCGAGCACGATGTAATTTACGGAACCAATCAAATTTTGCAAATAATTTTTTATCGAGAGGATTGTAAGCACGTTCATCACGGGGGATCACCCATGCCGCTGTACGTTGGAATACATAGAGTTGATTGGTTTGTGGGGCGATTTCAGGGATATATTGAATCGCACTTCCACCTGTACCAATCGAAGCAACATTTTTACCTGTTAAGTCATAATCATGTTGCCAATGTGAAGAATGGAAAACTTTGCCCTTAAATTTTTCAATGCCTTTAATTTTAGGAATTTGTGCAACATGCAAAGGGCCAGAAGCAAAAATTAAAAATTGAGCTTGAATGTTTGAACCTTGTTTCGTCTCAATACTCCACTGGCATAGATTTTCATCATAACGTGTTGATGTCACCTCGTGATTGAAGCGAATATATTGTTTGAGTTGAAAGTCTTTGATCAAACTCTGAATGTATTGAAAAATTTCAGGGGCTTCCGCATAGCGCTTCGACCAATCCGTTTTGGGTGCATAGGACAGGGAATACATATGCGACTGAACATCACAAGCAGCACCAGGATATTGGTTTTCACGCCAAGTTCCACCGACATCATCCGCTTTTTCTAAAATGATAAAATCATTTATACCACTTTGTAGAAGTCTGATAGCGGCTGCCAGCCCACCAAAACCAGAGCCTATAATGGCCACCTTAAATTTTTCTGGTGAAGTTAATGTACTTTGTAGAGCTTGAACGGATTGATTTTGGTCATGGCTTGCTTGCATTAAACTTATTCCATATTTTTCTTTTAAAGTATCTTAAACAAACTCAGCTCAAAACAACATGATATTCAAGACAGTTAAAATTGATATTTTCGGCAATATCGTTTGGTCTCGATTTAAGTTAAAACGAGTCATGTCCTATTTAATTCATGCAACATGAAACGATCAATTTTAGGTTTAATGTATTTGATACAGGGAATGCGTCAAGCAGGAATACCTGTGGATCAACGATTAAAGCAAATTGGTTTAAAAGCAGATTCATTCGATCCCGCTGCTGTGATTCATCCAGATTTAGAATGGGATATATTGCGTGCTATCGCGAAAGATATTGCACCTGAATTAGGATTAGACATTGGTCAACATTATGCGCTAGCAGGATATGGGTCACTGTTAATGCTATTACTGACCAGCTCAACTGTAGAGACAGCATTAAAAAATGCCATTCAATATCAGTCTTTGACACATTTGTCAGGGCATTTATTATTGAAAAAAAAATCTGATTATGTTGCTTTAGAATATCAATCTCAGCTTTTAGATCAGTCACTTGGATTATTTAGAGCACATTGTGAAATTTCAGGAACGCTTAAGTTTCTACAAGAAATTCACATGATGGCGGGTTTAGGTTTTCCTGAAATTAGAGTGGAATTGCCATTTTCCCCGCCTCAAGATGCAGATATGCTGTCTAAGTTCCAGCAATACTATGGAAAAGAGTTATATTTCGACTGTGATTACGCGGGGTTTGTTTTTCAGCCATCCATTTTGGAGGTTGGAATACCATCTTCAGATGCAATCACTTTTCGATTGTACGAAGATAAGTGTCAGAATGAAATCATTCGATTTCAAACTGATGACATGCTGCAAACTCATTTGATTGAAAGTGTGCGTGATTTTTTAGATATTCAACGTGGATATATCCCGAGTATGGCTGAGACAGCCCAAGCCTTGAATATTCCAGAGCGCACTTTACGTCATCAATTAAAGCAACATAAGACCAGTTATAAAGATATACGTGAACAATTGATTCGACATAAAGCGCTTAAGTTGATTGATGATCATAGTGTGTCGATTGAGCGTATAGCGGAAATGCTTGGCTATTCGGAGCCTTCGGCTTTTAATCATGCATTTAAACGTTGGTTTGGTCACAGTCCACGCCAATATAGAAAATAGCGCAATATAGATCATTTAAAATATTATTGGCTTTTTTGCTAAGCCCAAAGTTTTATTTAACTTTTTAATTATTTCTATATAATTTCACTAGCCCAAAAAATAGTATATAAATGTTATGTTAGATCAAAATTCAGTACCAAACACGAGTAATAGCACCATTTATTCACCGTCTGAACGATATGCGCAAGCGATATCTTCAGGGCAATTTATGCCTGATGATGCTCAAGCGGAAGCAGTACATGAGTTGAATCGTGTATGGGAAGAGTTGATCAACCGCTACAAAGCCTCTAAAAAGGCATTTCGCCGTTTTCGTCGTCAAACCCCACCTAAAGGTGTGTACATGTGGGGTGGTGTAGGACGTGGTAAAACATGGCTAATGGATCAGTTTTATGATTCCATTCCATTCCGCCGTAAGATGCGTATGCATTTTCATCACTTTATGCAACATGTACACAAAGAGTTGAATAAAAATTCGGGCAAGCAGAATCCCCTCGATATCGTCGCCGATCAAATCTATAAAGAAGCTGTTGTCATTTGTTTTGATGAGTTTTTTGTCTCTAACGTGACCGATGCGATGATCATTAGTGATTTGTTCCAAAAATTATTTAATCGCGGCATTACCTTAGTGGCAACATCAAATATTGCACCAGACGGTTTATATAAAAATGGCATTCACCGTGACCGTTTTATTCCTACCATTGAAATGGTGAAGAAGAATTGTAAAATTTTGAATGTTGATGCGGGTGTGGATTATCGTCTACGAGTTCTAAAACAAGCACAATTGTTTAAGTCACCGCTGACCGAAGAACATCAAGTTTGGATTTCAGAGCGATTCGCGGCTTTGACTCAGACTCAAACGGTGAGTAGAGAGCCGATTACCATTAATAATCGTCTGGTTGAAACGATTGGTCATACTGAAGATGTACTCTGGTGTGAATTTAGAGAACTGTGTATGAAGCCACGTAGTCCTGCTGACTTTATTGAAATTGCAAATATCTACAATACGATTTTGGTCAGTAATGTTCCTGATTTAAATGATGTTTTGTCTGAAGGTACGCGTCGTTTTATTTATCTGGTTGATGAGTTTTATGATCGTGGCGTGAAACTGATTTTGACTTCACATGCCAATATTATTGATATTTATAGTGGTGAGCGTTTAGCTTTTGAAATTGAGCGTACGCGTTCACGTTTGTTAGAGATGCAATCAGATGAATACTTACAATCAGAGCATAAACAAATTACTTCAACTGAAAAAAGTCCAGTAGAACAGTTTTAAGCTTAAGTTTTGTTTAAAAAAAGGAGACTTTATGTCTCCTTTTTAATGGATATTAACTAAATTTGAATCCATATAGTGGGAATAATTTAGTCGATTTTATTTGGTTGCGAATTTTAATCCTTTCTTCCAAATCTCAGCTTGAAGAACCAGATAGAAATAATGCACCTGATTATTTAAAGTTTTAAAAGTGTCTAAGAGCTTCTATTTAATTATTAACAAAATCATGAGCTGATTAGACCTCTTGCGAAAGTCGTTATCGCAAGTTTATCCGGTTTACCAGTGCAGCGATTAAGCTAATGCGTAAACCGAATCGCTTACGTCTGTTTCGGTAGCGTTCACTCAATATTCTAAATGTTTTTAATTGACGATTGATGTGTTCAATCACAATTCGTATTTCTCCAATGATTTTATTGTACTTTTTCTCAATATCAGATAAGGCAGAATTCTTCTTTTTCTTAATAGGAGTCAATAGCTTAAATCCACGCTCCTCTAGTCCATGATACCCTAAATCAGTAACCACATATTCACAATGCTTGAATTTTGCAATCGTTTTTCTTGCCAATTTAATGTCATGTTGACTACC
>NZ_JCAKMZ010000025.1:0-55652 GCF_059515865.1 Acinetobacter sp. CY73
TGAACCACCTGATCCCTTCCCGAACTCAGAAGTGAAACCTCTTTGCGCTGATGGTAGTGTGGGGTTACCCATGTGAGAGTAAGTCATCGCCAGCTCATTATTCCTAAAAACACCCCCTTCAAACGAATGGGGTGTTTTTTCATTCCCGAAAAATTAAACTAGACATAACATCCTAGCGTTGGATATATTTAAAAAAATACTGAATATTATTTTAAAAATTTAAATAAAATGCGAAGGTAATAAAATGAAAACATATGCTATTAGATGTTTATATAGTTATTTTGAAACAACAGAAGAACAAATAGATAAATGAATATTTGACTCTAAATTAGAAAAATTAGATAACGAAATAAAAATGTTGTTTGAAAAATATGGTCTAAATTATATTTCACAAGATATGCGATTTATAAATTTGCAAAAAATGTCAGTAGGAAAATGTGATCAATGTAAAAATCTTTTGTTGAACAGAGATAAAAATCCTATGCGTTTTAATAAAGAGGACTTATGGATTGATCTAGACTGTGATTACAATTGTATTATTTGGGATGGTGGAACATATGAGGGAAAAAATTTATGTATGGAATGTTTACCAATAGATCATAGATGGGGATATCACGTGTAAAAGTAATTGAGTATTGATAATATAAAGAAAAAATTTAAATTTTCTCTTGAAAGATAACCCCAACTTTCATTGGGGTTATTTATATCAATGCACTGCAGAAATTTTATCTAAAAACAGCTTTGTTCGTTCATGCCTTTCTTCAGGTTTGTTAAAGAAATCATTGGTTGGACAGTCTTCTAAAATTTTCCCTTGATCCATAAAGATCACACGACTTGACACCTTACGCGCAAAGCCCATTTCGTGGGTTACGCACATCATGGTCATGCCTTCTTGTGCAAGTTGTATCATGACCTCTAACACCTCACCGACCATTTCAGGGTCAAGCGCGGAAGTGGGTTCATCAAACAACATACAGACGGGATCCATGCATAAGCCACGGGCAATCGCAACACGCTGCTGTTGACCGCCAGATAGCTGACCTGGAAATTTGTCTTTATGCGCAGTCAAACCAACACGATCTAAATACTGAAGTGCTTTCTTTTTCGCTTCATCTTTAGAGCGATCGAGTACTTTGATTTGACCTATGGTTAAGTTTTCGAGCACTGTCATATGCGGAAAAAGTTCAAAGTGCTGAAACACCATGCCCACACGGGAACGAAATTTAGCCAGATTAGTTTTGGGGTCTTTCAGTGCTGTACCATCAACGATAATGTTACCTTTTTGAAAAGGTTCTAAAGCATTCACCGTTTTAATAAGTGTAGATTTTCCTGAACCAGAAGGTCCACATACCACAACAACTTCACCTTTTTCGATAGAGGTTGTACAGTCAGTTAAGACTTGAAAATCTCCATACCATTTTGAGATGTCTTGAATTTCTATCATTGGCATATTGATTCTCCTTATCGAATAATGGCTATTTTTTGATGTAAACGCTTCACTAAACGAGACAGCGCGAAAGATATCACGAAATAAATCACAGCAACCAGTAAATAGAATACTGCTTTAGTTTCGGATCCATATGTGTTGGCAAGTGTATTTGCGTTGCCTAAGAAGTCTGGCGCACTAATCACATAAACCAGAGATACATCTTGGAAAAGAACAATGGACTGCGTCAAAATGATAGGCAGCATATTACGAAATGCCTGTGGTAAGACCACATTTGACATGGTTTGACCATAAGTAAAACCAAGTGCATAACCTGCATTGACTTGTCCTTTCGAAACCGATTGAATTCCTGAACGCACAATCTCTGAGAAAAATGCAGCTTCAAAAATGGCGAATGTAACAACACTTGAAAATAAAGGACCGTAATAGGTGTGATATTGGAAATCAAAAAACTTTGGCAACAAAAAGTAAAAGATAAAAATGACTTGAATAAGGGGTACGCCACGGAAAAAATCAACATAAAACTTAGCAAAACCGCTTGCGATTTTATTGTTAGAGAGGCGCATCATCGCCAAAGGTGTACCAATCAAAATACCACCAATGATGGAAAGCACAGTCACAGTAATGGTAAATTTAAAACCTTGAATCAGTGTGGTAATGACATCTTCATTTTGTAGAATACTAAAATCCATGCTTATTTACCTCCTGAGCCAAGACCGGGTACAGCCATGCGTTTTTCGATCCAACCCATTAAGTATTTAATTGCATAGGTAATCACAAGATAAACTGGGGTCGAGAGGATCAAAATCACAATATCTTGTGAGGTTTCTTCACGCATTGTTTTGGTATAGGCAAAGAAATTGAGCACACTGAGCGCAAATAACACCGCGGAGTTTTTAAAGACATTCATGGCTTCTGAAGTCAGTGTTGGCCAAACGATACGATAAGCCACTGGTAAAATCACATAACGATAACTTTGGTTTTGGGTTAGACCAATGGCAAAAGCTGCGTTTTTTTGACCTTGGGAAACGGTACTAATCCCTGCACGAACTTGTTCTGCAATACGCGCAGCAGTGTAAAGTCCTAATGCGAAAACACCAATAATGGCAGGATTGTCATTGAGAATATTTTGCCACCAACCACCCGGAACTATTTCTCCGCTTCCTGTACTCATGCTGAGCGGTAGAAGTTGTGGAAATACAAATGCCCAGAAGAAAAGTTGTACAATGAGCGGAATATTTCGGAACAGTTCAACGTAGCATGTACCGATGAAAGCCAAAGGCTTACTGGGTAATGTACGCATAATTCCAATTAAAGAGCCAAGCAGAAAGGCAATAATAAATGCAGCAAATGCTGTCCATAGCATTGTCCATACACCTGATCCAAGAATTTGTATCCAAGTGGGTGCATCTGCAAGAGGGGAGTAACTTTCACCACCAATCGCTTTACAGATGGATTCAGCCCAAGCGGCTTTATCTTCCCCATATTCGTTTGATGCTAAACAATAAGCAGTCCAATTAAGTGAGCCAACTGACATGTGTGCTCCTTGAGTAAATTATTTTTTATCATTAAATAAGCCAAAGCACGGAATATGCTTTGGCTGTATTGTTAAATTAAGAAAAGATTAATTAATCCCTTTATCATTAGGTGCTGCTTTTAGTTTGTTGTAAGAAGTACTCATTGGCATATTGAGATTGATATTTTTAGGTGGAATTGGTGATTGGAACCATTTTTTGTAAAGAGCGGCCATTTGACCATTTTTCCACATACCCGTCACGACTTTATCTGCAATCGCTTTATAGGCAGTATCACCTTTTGGAAGCATAATGCCATAAGGTTCAGAAGATAGAACAGGACCTACGATTTTAAAATCTTTTGGATTTGAAGATTTTGCAATCAGACCTGCAAGGATGTTGTCATCCATCACAAAGGCAGCTGCACGACCTGATGCAACCATTGCAAACGAGTCGGAGTGATCCTTACCATATACATTGGTCACTTTAACTTGCTCGCCTTTAGCGCCCATTTTAATGTATTTATCGGATGTAGTGCCTTGGGTTGTTGCGACTGCTTTGCCGTTCAAGTCACCTAAATCTTTAACTGTTGAATTGGCTTTCACAGCCATGCGAACTTCGGTTGCATAGTAGTTTGTTGAGAAACTGACTTGTTGCTGACGTTGAATCGAATTTGTGGTTGTACCACATTCCATGTCGATATTTCCTGCAAGCATTTCAGGAATACGAGTGGATGATGTGACTGCTTTATATTCAACTTTTAAGTTTGGGAGTTTTAAATCTTTTTTCAGTGTGTTGGCGAAGCTATTACAAATATCAATCGCATAGCCCATTGGTTTACCACCAACGATATAGGAGATCGGATCGGAGGATTCGCGATAACCAATGACCACTTTACCTGATTTTTTGATTTTAGCGATGGTATCTGCTTGCACGGTGGTAAATGCACCACCAGCTAGAATTACGCCTAAGGTCGAGGCAAGTAATTTGGTTGATAATTTTTTCATCATGAAATCTCCATTTCTAATACTGATGTTTAACCGTAGTTATTAAATTTTTTCGTTTAATGCTTATTCAAAATTCATACCATATTCAAAAAAGGTGTATATAAAATAATCCTATCGCTGTTTTATACCGTCCTTAAGAATAAGTAAAGCTAAAAAAAGACTGAGTGAATGCCATCCAATTGCATTCATGATTTCTTTATTCTCAATTCATTTTATTTGAAATAGTGAGATTGAACAGAGGATTCGTCATTTATTCATTTGATATTACTTTCAGATATATTTATAAAAATGATATTCAAAGCTTTATCATAGATGCTTTAAAATTTTACAAAATCTAAAAATACTCAAATTCATACAACTTTGGTTTAACTAAAGTTATTGAAAAATAATAAATAAATTTAAATTTTGTAAAAATATATATTTAAATAACTGCTTTCAAAGACAATATGGTTGTGTTATAAAAATAACAGGCATGTTTTTTGCTTATTAATTACACTGCTGAGGGGGATGTTGTTTATGAAGTTATCGCTGGGACTTAAAGTATCAAATTCTTTGTCCTTAACCCCTCAATTGCAACAAGCCATTCGTTTACTACAGTTATCAAGTTTAGAATTGGAACAAGAAGTTCAATTACAATTAGAAAGTAATCCACTGCTTGAGCAAGTAGAAGAAGAGGCACCGATTCAGAGTCTTGAAGAAATTGTTGAGCATCCAACAACAGATTTGACACATGAATTAAATGCGGATCACCTGCCTAATGAGTTACCCGTAGATACGGACTGGGATGATGTTTATACGCATCAGTCATCTGCAATGGAAATGCCAGATTTTGAAGAGCGAGAAGACAATCGCCAAGGGCACACCAGTTTAAAGCAACATGTTTTAGAGCAAGTGAATTTACTGAATTTTTCTCAAATTGATCGTTTGATTGCGCATTGTATTGTGGATGCATTGGGTGATAAGGGTTTTTTGGATGAGACTTTGGAAGAAGTCCTTGAAGCTGTTCAGCATCTCTTAGATCAAATGAATTATCAGGAGGAGGTAGAGCTTGATGAAGTTGCTGTAGTGTTAAAACACATACAGCGCTTAGATCCTTTAGGCGTGGGTGCGCGTAACTTGGTTGAATGTTTATATATTCAATTGAATGTGTTGCCTCAATATACATTTGCTCGATCAGAAGCGATGATGTTACTCAAACATTATGAGTTACTCATTGCGAATGATCTTAATAAATTGATTAAGCAGACTGGATTTAAGTTGGAGCAGCTAAAATCAGGGATCGAATTATTAAAAACTTTGCAGGCTTATCCGGGTTTAAGATTTGAAGAAAAAGAATCGGATTATCAAATTCCTGATGTCGTTGTTTCGAAGAAAAATGAGTCGTGGCATGTTCAGCTTAATCCAGATGTACTGCCCAAATTAAGGATCAATTCTTTTTATTCAAATATGATTCGTCGTGCAGATCAAAGTCCTGATAATCAATATCTGCGTAATCAAATGTTAGATGCTAAAAATTTTATTAAAAGTGTCGATGAACGCCATAAAACCTTATTGAAAGTTGCCACGTGTATTGTTGAGCATCAACGAGAGTTTTTAGAAGTTGGTGCGGAGGGCATGAAGCCTTTAGTTCTGCGAGAGGTAGCGGAGGAAGTTGAATTACACGAATCCACCGTATCTCGTGTCACCACCAATAAATTTTTACTGACACCACGTGGATTATTTGAGTTGAAATATTTCTTTTCGAGTCATGTGGGAACGACAACAGGTGGTGAGGCATCTTCAACAGCAATTCGTGCAAAAATTAAAAAACTGATTGCGGATGAAAATCCACGTAAGCCATTATCAGATAACTCATTAGCAAAAATACTCAATGAAGATGGGATTGATGTTGCGCGTCGTACAGTGGCAAAGTATCGAGAATCGTTACATATTCCAGCATCTTCTGATCGAAAAGTCTTGATCTAAAATTTGAAGTGTGATTATTTTAGAGATTCATTATGACTAAATAATGAATCTGTTTTTTATGCTACTTTTTATTGTATGAGGCAAGTCGAAATGATTTCATGATTGTGTTGTAGCGAATTTCCAAAATGATCGCGCTGTCATGTCATCTTTCGACTTTGACTTGTTCACATCCTATAACGGAGAGGGAAAGACGTATGCAAATTACAATTCGCGGACATCATTTAAGTATCACTCCAGCTATTGAAGAGAGTATCCGAGCTAAGTTTTCTGAGATAACGAAGCACCTTGATCAGGTGAATAGTATGCAGATCAAACTCTCGAAAGATCATCAAGTGGATAAGCGAACCAAGAAGGGTAGTGCAAATCATATTGCTGAAGCAATTGTGCGTTTACCAGGTGTAGAGTTATTTGCTCAAGCCTGTGGTGATGATATGTATGCTTCGATTAAAAAGTTGACTGAAAAAATTAAAAAGCAACTCACCCGTTATCGTGAATTGCAAATGGAATATCAAGCAATAGTCGTTTGAAAGAGAATCCTATAAAATTAAAAAAGAGGTTGATCAACCTCTTTTTTATTATATTTATTTTATAAAAATGGGATGCGATTTTATGTTTGTTGAGGGGGGTGTTAAAACTTATAATTCAGAAAAGGGCTTTGGTTTTATTCAGGTTAAAGGACAAAATAAAGACATCTTTTTTCATATAACAAATTGCCCAAACAAACATGTTGAGCCGAAGCAAGGGGAACGCTTTAAATTTAGAATCATAAGTGAGAATGGCAAATTTAAAGCTGAGAATATTGTTCGGCTGGATTTAAAGATTGAAACTGAAAGGCACACACCACAAAGCCGTACTTTATCTAGGGAAAGAGTAGCTTCTAAGAACACTTATACCAAACATAAATTAGGTGGTGGATTGCGATTTATGCTTGTTGGTCTTTTAGTGATCGCTGGATTAGTTTATGCAATTGATCATAAATATCAGCGATCAAATCTCGCAGCACAAGCACCGAATTCGATTCAAACCCTTGTAAACCCATCAACAAACTCAAATCCGAATGGATATAACTGTGATGGTCGAGTTCATTGCTCACAAATGAACTCTAGAGAAGAAGCACGTTGGTTTGTTCGGAACTGCCCTGGTACAAAAATGGATGGAAATCATGATGGCGAACCGTGTGAAAATGATTCTAGATGGTAGTGGATAAGGGGATATTGGCTGTGATTAGCCTATTTTTTATAGATTACTTGTATGTCTTAATGAATTAAATTGCCGACTTATAGTAAAATAAACGGTTTTTACACTAATGATCGTCCCATAAGAGGTCTTTGCAATGAATAGTGAACAGCTCACTGAAATTTTAACAGCTGCTTTTCCTGCTGCTGATGTTGCTGTAAGTGGACAAGGTGGGAAGTTTGACCTCCGTATTGTAGATGATCAGTTTGAGGGTAAGAGAACTGTTGCACGCCAACAGTCTGTATATGCTCCGCTGAATGAATATATAAAAAGTGGCGAAGTTCATGCAGTGACCATTCGCGCAATGACAAAAGAAGAATGGCGCAAAGCTAGTCTTTTCGGAGCTTAAGATTTAATGGATAAATTTTTAATTACTGGTGGTACGAGACTCGAAGGTGAAGTCCGTATTTCTGGGGCAAAGAATGCAGCACTTCCTTTATTGGCTGCAATGATCTTGGCTGATAGCCCGATTACACTGCGCAATGTACCGCATTTGAAAGATGTAAATACTTTGGTGAAATTGATCAGTGGATTAGGCGTTACTATGACCTATGAAGGTGATACGGTAACGGCTGACGTGTCTACATTGGATAATCAATTTGCACCTTACGAACTTGTAAAAACCATGCGTGCATCTATTTTGGTGCTTGGTCCATTACTCGCGCGCTATGGTAGTGCACAAGTATCACTCCCGGGTGGTTGTGCCATTGGTTCGCGCCCTGTTGATCAGCATTTAAAAGCGCTTGAAGCTTTAGGTGCACAAATTGAAGTCGAAAACGGCTATGTGCATGCCAAAGTTGATGGTCGTCTTAAAGGTGGCGAAGTTGTCTTTGATATGGTGACCGTGGGTGGAACAGAAAATATTTTGACTGCTGCTGTACTTGCGGATGGTGTAACGACTATCCGTAATGCTGCTCGTGAACCTGAAATCACCGATTTAGCCAATATGCTCATTAAAATGGGCGCAAAAATTGAAGGTTTAGATACTGATACTTTGATTGTTACTGGTGTTGAAAGCTTACACGGTTGTGAATACTCAGTTGTCGCTGATCGTATCGAAACAGGTTCATATCTTGCTGCAGCTGCAATTACAGGCGGTCGTGTAAAAACGACGCATACAGATCCATCCTTAATGGAAGCTGTACTCGATAAATTCGAAGAAATGGGTGCAGAAGTGACCCGTGGTGACGATTGGATTGAACTGGATATGATGGGTAAGCGTCCCAAAGCGGTCAGTTTCCAAACATTGCCACACCCAGAGTTTCCAACAGATATGCAAGCTCAATTGATGGCTGTCAATGCGATTGGTCGTGGTTTTGCAACAATTTCTGAAACGATTTTTGAAAATCGTTTTATGCATGTACCTGAATTGTCACGTATGGGGGCAAACATTCAGGTTGAAGGTAATGATGCAGTGGTGACAGGGGTAGAAAAGCTTTCTGCTGCACCTGTCATGGCAACAGATTTACGTGCTTCTTTCTCTTTGGTTCTTGCAGCACTTGCAGCTGAAGGCGAGACCTTAATTGATCGTATTTATCATATCGATCGTGGTTATGAAGATATTGAAGCAAAATTACAAGGTATTGGTGCCCAAATTAAGCGAGTAAGTTCATGAGCGATATGAGAAACGATGATCCTAATTTTGATGTCATGGGAAATTTTGATCATGGTTTAACATTGGCTTTGAGTAAAGGTCGTATTTTGAAAGAAACGCTGCCTTTACTTGAAACCGCTGGAATTAACTTACTGGAAGATCCTGATAAATCACGTAAGTTAATTTTTCCGACAACACATAAACACGTCCGTATTTTGATTTTACGTGCTTCTGACGTACCCACTTATGTTGAGAATGGTGCGGCGGATATTGGTGTTGCGGGTAAAGATGTGTTGATGGAGCATGGCGCGCAAAATGTTTACGAGCCATTAGATCTAAAAATTGCTGTTTGTAAATTGATGACGGCAGGTAAAGTAGGCATGGTTCGTCCAAAAGGGCGTTTAAAAATTGCCACGAAATACGTGAATTTAACCCGTCAATACTATGCAAGCCTTGGTGAGCAAGTGGACGTGATTAAACTTTACGGTTCAATGGAGCTTGCACCATTGGTTGGTTTGGGTGATTACATTGTTGACGTGGTCGATACGGGTAATACGCTCCGTGCCAATGGTCTAGAGCCACTTGAAGAAATTTGTAAAGTGTCTTCACGTTTAATCGTGAACAAAGCCAGTTTTAAACGTAAGCAGACCTTACTTAATCCGATTCTTGCACAGCTTGAAAAAGCCGTTGAAGAACGTGAGAATGCGAAAAAAGCTTAATGTGATTTAAGTTTTTAAAAACCGCCCGAAAGGGCGGTTTTTTTATACCTAGGGTCAAGAAGATGGAAATAGAATAATTTGATCTATCCTGATAAAAGTAATTTTCAATAAAACTCAGGGATGAAGCTTCATAATCATAACCACAAATGCTGTTAAAACAGGTAAACTAAAGCTACCCTTTATTATTCATTGTGGATAAATTGATGCGACGTTTATCGACTCAAGATCAAAACTTCAAACAAGTCTTTGCTGACTTATTGGCTTTTGAAACTGTGAGTGACCCAGAGCTTTTAAAAACCGTAGATCAAATCATTGCAGACGTACGTCAGCATGGTGATGCTCATGTTCTTAAACTTACTCAGCAGTTCGATCGACATCCAGCGCATCAATTCTCAGATTTAGAACTGACTCAAGAACAACTGAAAGCTGCATTTGAAGGTTTGACGACTGAAGTGCGTGAAGCGCTAGAGATGGCAGCCAATCGTGTTCGTGAGTTTCATCAAGCTCAAAAACAAGACGGGTGGACTTATGTCGATGCTTTGGGTAATACCTTAGGTCAGAAAGTGACACCACTGGATCGCGTAGGGATCTATGTACCGGGTGGTTTAGCATCTTATCCTTCTTCAGTATTGATGAATGCTGTTCCTGCGCATGTAGCAGGCGTGCCTGAAATTATCATGGTTGTACCTGCACCAAATGGTGATTTGAATCCATTAGTACTAGCGGCAGCGTATTTGGCTGGTGTTAGTCGTGTATTTACGATTGGTGGTGCACAAGCGGTTGCTGCATTGGCATACGGTACAGAAACCATTCCTTCTGTCGATAAAATTACGGGGCCTGGTAACCGTTTCGTTGCTGCGGCAAAACGTGCGGTATTCGGTCAAGTGGGTATCGACATGATTGCTGGGCCTTCTGAAATTCTTGTCTATGCAGAAGGTGAGAATAATGCAGAGTGGTTGGCTATGGACTTATTGTCACAAGCTGAGCATGACACCGTGGCGCAAGCGGTATTTATTACTCCTGATGAAACCTTATTGAATGAAGTTGAACAGTGGATTGAAAAGCATTTAAAAGCTTTACCTAAAGCAGATATCGCACGTACTTCTATAGAGAACCGTGGTGCTTTGGTTCTAGTGAAAGATCGTGCTGAAGGGATAGAACTCATTAATCAAGTTGCACCAGAGCATTTGATGTTATGTTTAGACGAAGCTGAAAAAATGTCTGAAGATATTCGCCATGCAGGTGCAATTTTCATGGGTCGTTATACGCCTGAGGCGATCGGTGATTATTGTGCAGGTCCAAACCATGTGTTACCGACGTCTGGAACCGCACGTTTCTCTTCACCACTCGGTGTTTATGATTTCCAAAAGCGTTCGAGTTTAATTATGTGTTCACAAGAGGGTGTAAAAAGCTTGGCGAAAACAGCAGATATCTTGGCGCAACAAGAAAACTTGGATGCGCATGCACGTTCTGCCCGCTACCGTTATCAATAATTAGTTTTAAAAACCTCTCCCTAACCCTCTCCTGAAAGCAGAGGGAAAATTGCATGATTAAACTACATATTAAGTTGAAAGTAGATCCCTCTCCAATGGGAGAGGTTAGGAGAGGGTGAAAAGAGATTAAACAATGAATATTACGAAAGAACAAATGCGTTTTTGGAGCCCTGAAGTACGAGAACTTGAACCGTATACACCAGGTGAACAACCCAAAATTCAAAATATTTTAAAATTGAATACCAATGAAAATCCATATCCGCCGTCACCAAAAGTGGTTGAAGCAGTACAAGCAGTATTGGCAAATTCAGCAGATATATTGCGTCTTTATCCAGATCCAGATGCAACCGAATTAAAACAAGCGATTGCGAAGCAACAACATGTTCCTGTGGAAAATGTCTTTGTTGGTAACGGTTCTGATGAAGTATTGGCACATATTTTCAAAGCATTTTTTGTACAAGATGAGCCAATTCTTTATCCTGATATCACTTACAGTTTTTATCCTGTGTATAGTCAGTTTTTTGGTTTATCCAACAAGACCAAAATCATTCCATTAAATGATGACTTTGAAATCAATGTGGATGACTATAAACAGCCAAATGGCGGAATTATCATTACCAATCCGAATGCACCCACCAGTATTGCATTAGGATTGTCTGCGATCGAGGAAGTGCTTCAAGCCAATCCAGATTCTGTGGTGGTAATTGATGAAGCCTATGTGGATTTTGGTGCGGAATCCGCTGTGGGTTTGGTGGAAAAATACGAAAACTTAGTCGTGTGTCAAACTACATCCAAATCACGTTCACTCGCAGGTTTACGTGTTGGATTCGCCATCGCACAACCCCACCTTATTGCTGCACTCGAAGCAGTTAAAAATAGTTTTAACTCTTATCCCATGGATCGTTTTGCAATTGTGGCAGCTGTCGCCTCTTTTGAAGATCAAGCTTATTTTGAAGAACAAAATAATAAGGTGATTGCGAGTCGTAAAAAATTAGTGGCTCAACTGACTGAAATGGGCTTTAAAGTATTGCCATCAAGTGCAAACTTCATTTTTGCTTCATTGTCGAATAAAGATGCTGGAGCATTGGCAGCGGAATTACGTGAACATGGCATTATTGTGCGTTATTTCAATAAACATCGTATTAATCAATTCTTAAGAATTACGATTGGTACAGATGAGCAAAATCAGCGTTTGGTTGATACCTTGAAAAATTCAATTTTAGTTTAATTGAGCATCTACAATATTTGTAGCTAAGGCAACTTGACAACTTAGATTGTAGATTATGATTGCGAGTTGATGGTAAAAAAGCGAATCAAAAGATTCGCTTTTTTATTGAGTTATCTGATTATCAATATTTTTATAAATCAGGTTGATAATAGGTATTGATGAGATCCAATAGTGCAGATACTTTATCAAAACACTCTTGGTATTCAGCTTCACAATTTGAAGAAATGGTGATCCCACCACCAGCCCAAATTGAAACTTGATCCGCTTTCTTTTGAATAGTGCGGATCAAAATATTCCAAGAACCTGTGCCATCATAGTTAAAATAACCCATCGATCCACAATAAGCACCTCTCGGTGAGCCCTCAAGTTCTTCGATGATTTGCATTGCTCTAATTTTAGGTGCGCCTGTAATTGAGCCACCCGGTAATGCAGACATGAGAACTTCAAAAGGATGAACTTGTTTTTTAAGTGTGGCACGAACCTCACTCACCATATGGTGAACTTGATTAAATGATTCAATATCAAAAATTTTTGTGGTTTTCACCGAGCCAATTTCAGCATAGACACTCAAATCATTTCTGAGTAAATCAACGATCATGACATTTTCAGCCTGATCTTTTTTTGAATTGATGAGCTTGTCTTTTGATATTTGGTCTTCGACTGGATCGGCATAACGAGGCATCGTGCCTTTGATTGGTTTAGTAATGACTTCGCGCTGTGATCTAAAATCAATAAAAAGTTCTGGTGAACAACTCAGAATTTCAAAGTCATGTAACTTTAAATAGCCTGCATAAGGTGCATTGGTTAAGGCCCAAAACTGTTGTGCTGTTTCAACGAGTGAACCTTTTGCCTGAGCTTGAAACTCTTGCGTTAAATTAATCTGATAACAGTCACCCGCCAAAATATAGTCTTGAATTTTGTTAAAGGCTGACTGGTATTCACTTTTATCCCAACGTGATTTACAAGGTGAAATCAACTCAAAAATATCTGAATTTGTTGAGCAACTAGAGTGAAGTAGACTTATGACTTGATCATAAAGCGATTCAGCGTTGGTTTCACTACTGACGAAAATCCATGATGAATTCTCATATCGAATAAAACTGTCATATTGACCAAGATAAAACTGAGGTTGTGGCTTTGTTTGACTACATACAGATTGTTTTACAGCATGATTGTAATCTACGAAGCCAATATAACCTCCTTGAAAATAATTTGAGCATTCAGAATGATCGGTTTCTGAAAATTGTACGAATTCTTGAATCGAGTTGAGTGTGATTTTCTCTTGGTAGAGGCACGCTTGATCACGTTCAAAACAAGTCACATTTGATCCATTTATCATCAAATATTGATGAGGTAGAAAAGCAATAACCGGATTTGAGTCATTTTCTAGATAAACTAGCCCAAATAATGGGATTAATTTCTCTAAAATTTGTCCTTGGGAATAATGATCTACTCTTAAGTTTTTTGAAAAAAAATAAGAGTTTATAGAGTGTGAGATGCTTTGCATTATCTCATTAATTACTACCATAAAGTTACCACCAAGTCACAGAATTGCCGTTTATCGGGAATGGGCCATATTTTAAAAAGAGTGGTTGAACATAAGATAGCATAAGGTTAATTTAATAATGCAAATCGGACTGCTCAAGGATTCAAGTTTCGGCTGTACAAAAAACAAAAAACAGCGGAAATACGGAGAGTGGTTAACAATGAAAAAAAATGCTCTTGGGAGAGTACAAATGAAATTATTTACTAAACTTGCTTTGGTTTCATCTATCGCAATCAGTGCAAATGCAATGGCTATGCAAGCAATGGATGATGCTTCATTGAGTTCAACAACAGGTCAAGACGGTATCAATATCGGTATTAAACTCGATGGCGGACAAATTACTGTTGATCAACTCTATGTTCATGATAATGATGGTTTGGCTGCTGGTACAAATGGTGGTACTGGTGTAGCAGGTACAATTGTAGTGGGTAATGGTACTGGCCCGGGCGTAAAAATTTCTCAAACAGATCCGAATACAAATCTTTTAGATTTGGTCATTGATTCTGATGCGGGTACAGGTGCGAATGGTGCATTTATTAACGTTGCAGCAGCAGTGACTGGTTTAAAGGCTGAGATTGGTTCAATCGGCGTTGCAAAAGCGGGTAATAAAGACGGTGTTGTTCGTGGCGTAGTAGAAGGTAGTACGAACGAAATTCTTACTGGCTTAACCTTAACTCTTGGTTCAGTAGGTGCAAATATTCAACTGGGTGCTACACCTCAAGGTGCGATGATTGACCTTAAGTCTCAAATTGCAGGTGGCTTACAGTTATCTAATCTAGGTATTAAAGATAATGCTGGTGGCGGTACAATTCATTTGGGCGATATCCAATTGGTGACGACTGGTACAACGACTTTAGCTGCTGATGCTAAAATTAGTGTAACACCTACAGGTCTTGCAATTAAGCCTGCTGCGCAAAATATGAGTGCTTATATTACGGGTATTCGCTTAGGATCTAAAGATGTTGCTTCGATTGGTGATGTGGAAATTAAAGGTCTAAATATGGGTGCTTCTACGATCACCATTACAGGTCACTAATTTAGTTTGAATCAAAAAAACGCGTGTTGATCACGCGTTTTTTTTTAAATATATCTATAAATGAATTAAAATTACTGTATTTTTCTAGAAAAAACGGTATCTTATCGATAATAAAAATATGATTTTTAATGTTTAAAATACCATGCTAAACACGGGCAATGATTGCCTAAACTAGAATAGTAAAAAATATGATAGAAATTACTTTAGGCTCGGTAATTATGTACTACTTTGCCAGCCATGCACTCGATATAAAAGAGAAACCTGCTGAAGCAGTTTATTATTCTGAAATTGCCGATCCTAGAGAAAAGTCATTCGGAAGATATCATCGTGAACCGGTCATGATTAAGCCTGCTTTAGAGGATCAATTCAGAGGAATTGTACGACAGGCTTATGATTATAGCTGTGGATCTGCAGCACTCACAACCATACTCAATGGTCATGCAGGGTTAAAGCTTACCGAACAACAGACGATGGAAGGGTTGTTGCGTTTTGGTGAATATGAACGAATCATTGAGCGACGTAGTTTTTCTTTGTTAGATATGAAGCGTTTTGTGACGGCTCTGGGGTATGAAAGTGGAGGCTACAAAGGCGAATTTGAAGATCTGATCAAACAAAAGCAACCTGCGATCGTTCCAATTCATTATGCTGGATTTAAGCATTTTGTTGTTTATAAGGCTTTTAAAGATGGTCGAGTATATGTTGCAGACCCTGCACTTGGTAATATTAGTTTTGATCAAGAGCGCTTTAAGCAAATTTGGGAAAATAATACCTTGTTTTTAGTGAATGTACCTACAGAACAACAACAAAATCTTTTAGCACTTCAAGAGTCCGATATGAGGCATGTTGAAGATGCCACAATTAATCGCTATGCCTTGGTAGATGCACAGTTTTCAACAGATCACATGAATCGTATTGCGGATAAAGCATCGACTATGCGTAAAGTAATTGACCGAGATCCTAATTCACCTACGTACAATCAGCCAATTACAACGTTTATGCGACTCTATTATAAACGTAAGTAAGGATCTAAAAATAATTCAAATAAAAATGGGTAGGATGAAATGAACAATCAATGGATGAAAAAAACGCTTTTAGCGGTGAGTATTAATGTTGTCATGGGTGGGGCTTATGCAGCTGAAACTATCGTTCAAGAGAATGAGGTTGAAGAAACAAGCTCTTCAGTTGAAACGCCAGTAGAAAGTGATACAGCTGGTTCTGCTTATGTAGAACCCGTTCAAACAGGTGAAGCACCTCAAACTGTTACACAACAAGCTGAAGCACCAACAATCAACAAGGATGAAACACCTTCTTTAAAGCCAGAAGGTGAAGGACAGGCTGCAAATGCATTACAACAAAAAGAAGGTGATGCAACCCAAGAAACGAATTTACAAGAAGTATTTACCTCCAATGAGCGTCAATATT
This sequence comes from Acinetobacter sp. CY73, assembly GCF_059515865.1. Lineage (NCBI taxonomy): Bacteria > Pseudomonadati > Pseudomonadota > Gammaproteobacteria > Moraxellales > Moraxellaceae > Acinetobacter > Acinetobacter sp. CY73. The sequence goes on from NZ_JCAKMZ010000025.1 coordinate 16,208, forward strand.
CTCTCATCAAGAAAGGTGAAATCACCACTTTCTATGACCTTGATTATTCATATTATCGAGATTCTCAGATTAATGCTTCAATGGATGAGGGACAGCTTTATCAATTGCGTGTTGATGAGGATGCCAGCCATACCATTACCAATACATTCACTGCACAATATGGTGTCCTCGATAATCTGACTTTTAGTGCTTCAGTGCCTTTAGTGGCGAAATCAGACAATCTTAAAGATGCGACAACAGCGGGGCTGGGTGACATTAACTTAGGCGCACGTTGGGAACCGTTCCCATTGAAAGCTGGTAGATTACCTTTAATTTTATTTGGTAGTGTTTCTACCAAAACAGGTGATAGTCCTTATGAGATTAATCCAGAAACGGATCTATCCACGGGTAAAGGGTATTATTCTGTAGGTGTTGGTGCGAGCACACGTAAATATATTGATCCAGTGGTTTTATTTGCTTCAGTGTCTGCAAACTATGGTTTTAAAGAATCAGGATTGAACCAAATTCGTGGTGGTGGTAATGGTCAGGGCGAAGGTTTAACAGGGACGAATCGAATTCTTGATACCTTTGACCCTGGTATTACGGGTGGTTTTTCTTTCGGATTTGCGTACTCGTTTAACTATGACGTTTCTCTAACAATGTCATATCAACAATCTTTCAACACCAACACATCTTTTACTTATACTTCTGGTGAAAAATATAAAGCAGCGGATCAAACCAGTTCGGTATTTGCGATTGCTTTGGGTGTTCGTGTAAGCCCTGAAACGATTGTGAATGGTACTTTAGGTATTGGTCTGACTGAGGATGCGCCAGACGTATCTTTAGGGCTGTCATTCCCATTAGACATATTAGGTTTTGCCAAGAAAAAAGCGAATTAATGGAGCTACGGTATGAAATACCATCGTATACATCCATTAGTCGCTGCCATTGTACTAACGGGATGTAGCACACAAGTTTTTGCACAGCTTGGGCAAAATTTATCAGTCGATGTCCGTTCATTATCGATGGGGAATGCTGTTACTGCTGATCCTCCGGGAATAAGTGCGGTTCACTTCAACCCTGCGGCATTGACCAAAATTAAGGGTTTACAAACGGATGTTCAGGGACTTATCGCAAACTTCGATGTGCAACGTGAATTTTCTGCACCCGGTGGATATGATGTTTTTGGCTTTTCAGATGACCCTCTAGTTTGTAATGATTCACCTGATAATTCGTCAAGTTTATGTACCGATTTTAAAGGAACGGTGAGTGGTGATGTTGAATATGCGAGCTTGTATATTCCGATACTCAAAAAGGTAATTGATCTAGGCGAGGGGATTCCCGTTGCCGCCCCTACAGCTGGAATTTCCTACAATCCACCTGGTTCTAAACTGACCTATGCAACTTCTGTCTATGCTCCAATGGTTGCTGGTTTTGGTGCCGAAGATGGTAATCCCGGTAACTACATGGGTCAGCAAGTGGCCATAGAGAGGATTACCTATTTATCACCAACCATTGCCTATGAAGTCAGTGATGAGCTTTCAATTGGTGGTGGCGTGGGTATGTCGTATCAAGCCATCGCTCTAAAAACTGATCTTAGAATGCCGAATGAGCTGATTGGTGTGCTACGGATGGTCGATGAATCGGTCTGTGCTCCATTTCGTCAAAACTCAAATATCATTACCGACTTAATGCTGTTTGGTATGTGTAATGCTGATGAAGCCATGAATCCGTTTAGCAGTTTCGGTAAAATGGAAGTGGCGCTTGAACAAAGCCTGAGCCCTAGTTACAACTTAGGGGTATTATGGGAGCCGACGGATGAATTTGGTCTGGGTTTGGTTTATCAAAGCTCAGCCAAAATGCGTTTAAAAGGTAAATATAATATTCAAAATGCCAATGCACCTCGTGAGCTCATTAAGGGACTTAACTCTTCGGCTACAGGGCAAATTCTAGCTGCTATTCTCGGTTTTCCGAGTTATATCGGTCCAAGTGAATCAGGCTTATTGTCGATGGATTTAGAATACCCCGCGCATTTTCAAGCAGGGATCAAATATAAAGTTTTACCCGATTTACAAGTGAACTTCGACGTCGGGTGGACTGATTTTTCTGCTTGGGATGAGTTTAAGTTTGAATTTGATCGTCAAATTAATGCCTTAAAAATTGCTAAACTTTTATCAGCAGACGTAACAGATAAGAGTCTTTCTTTTCCGCTAGGCTTCCAGTCATCATGGAGCTGGGGAATCGGATTTGAGTATTCTGCTAATGATCGTTTAAAACTACGTGCAGGATATGAGCCTAGAACCAGTGCTATTCCAAATGATAAACGTAATACGATGGTGCCAATCAATAACGCACAATTATTCGGTTTAGGCCTTGGTTATCGCTTTGATGAAGATACTGATATCGATTTGTCGGTGGCTTTCTTAAGAAGCCGTGACAATATCCCTGCTGGTTCGAGTTCGCTTGCAAATGACACGAGTATTAATAATTTACTCTATAACCCTTATGCAGGGCTTAATGTATCGACCAATACTAAAGTCACCATTTTAGGCTTGAACTATAGAACGAGATGGTAATGAATAAAAGAAAAAGGATTTTCACATATTGTTCGTTAGTTTGTGTACAGCTTGGATTGATTCCTGTTTATGCGGCTGATTTCTATACTATCATCGGTCCAGATGGCCGTCCTATGATTGTGCAACAGCGTGAAGCAAAACCAGTTAGAGAAATAAGTAAGCCAAAAAATAGTGTAGTTCCTGAGTCTTCAATCAATAACCAAGGAAAAAATCAAGAATCAAGCCCAAAGACTTTAGTTCCGAAAGTAGAAAAGAATGCACAAGCTGTTGCAAAAGATCAGCCCAAGAGTCTTCATGCTAAAGAGGCTGAGCAACATCCTGTTCAATTGAAAGAATCAAAGCCAATCAGACAGAAACATGCTCCTCCTGAAAATAGAGACTCACTAAAGCAAAGCATTGATGATAAAAAGGTTGATCGTTTAGCTAAGCAACTCGAAACATCTAAAAAAGATTTTGATCCAATACGTGTCAAAGAGCGTGATCAAACTATACAAAATTCAGCAAATGTGACGCCTTCTAATCAGGATTCTTCAGAGAATTTAGCTGAAAATAAAATCGCAAGTCGTGAAGTAATAACAAAAATCGATGGTGTTGAATATGTTGATAACGAATATTTGGAAGATCGCGAATTCAATTTAGAAGGTAAAAAACGTTTTTACATCATGCCGGATTCTAGTGTGGGAGGAACAAGGCGTTTTGAAACAGTGGAACGCGAAAAAGGAATATCTAAATCAGTTTTTTCAAAATTGATCAAAGCGCCTTCATTAAAAAGTGAACCAGTGGTATTAGCATCAACGTATTATCGCTTACCTAAAAATGAAGTTGTTCAGTCATTAGAACAAGGTTGTTTTCAAGGTAAAAAGATGAGTAAGGCTAAACTATTGAGTTTAGATAAAAATGAAATGGGAATTTGGCCAGTTCCGCCCATCAAAGAACAATTTGCTTATGATGTGATTAAATTAGATAAGCCTGTAGAAAATATTCATTTCACGTCTTACGCATCTTCACAAAAGTCTCCAAGTTATTATTGGCCTTTGGTTGTATTTTTAGATCAGCAAGGATGCGTGATCGAAGGTGTAAGTGGGTTTAAAAATGAAAATATCAATTCAACCTCTACAAGCTATTCTGCTTTAGAGGGTGTACTGAAAAAGCCACCCAATGCTGTTTATCTATTTATGACACCATTGTCAGAAGCCGTGGACGTTCAAAATGTTCGACTCACCAATAAAGGTCAAATCAAACTCAGTGTTTTAAGATGATTGAAAAGAGTAATAAAAATGACAAATAAATTTAAGTTAAAGAAAGCCTTTCCATTTGCATTTTCAGCACTGTGTCTTGCATTGTCTGGATGTGGCGGTGGAGAGAGTTCAACCATTAATGAAGATCCAAATGGTGGTATCAAAACCTCAACCAATGGATGTGATTGGGCAAGCGAGAAATGCCAAGGTTTCGTCGTTTCTTATCCTATTTCAGGATTAAATTTTGATTGTCAGTTGGATCCAAATAACCATTTTGAAGTTTTAAAAGAAGGAAATATTTTTACTGGTGGCTGCGAAGTCAAAGATAAGGTGCATTTTTATATTCAAGGGGATAACTCTAGTCGTAGAATTGATTTAGGTGTAGTTGATCTAGCTAAATTGAGTACCTTACGAATTCAAGCTCAACCCGTAGAAATTAGCTTATTGGATATCGCTTCTGGGATGACGGGTAAGCCTGCCGCCAATATGAATACCAACGATGAAACATATAGAACGATGGTTGGACTTGTACGATTATTTCAGGCGATTGCCATTGATAATGGAGTCAGTAAATCTGAAGTCGATGTGCAACCTGTCGAATTACGAATGGATCAAAAAAATGGTCTAAATGTATTAGCAAGCAATGTTGGTGCACAAGATTTCATTGATGGTTCTTATTTAACAGATTTAGCACCATGGCTGAACATAAGCAATAAAATCAGTGAAGCATCTGCGCTCACTGTGGCAGAGCAGTTGGTGAATTTGAAAAATGTGAGTATATATTTAGCTAACTTTTTTGCTTTGCAAGCTGGGAACGTCGATCTTGGAGGTTTTAACGGTACGAGTGAAAGTAATTCGAGTAAAAAAACGATTGCAAATCTCTATTTACTTACCGATCGTCAAGGGTACAGCACTGGGTATACAGTACAGTGGACTGGCATTCCTCCAGAGAGTGGTAGCGGAGGTTTGGCAAGTAACGCTCGCGTAAATTTAATTACTCAAGTCGCGCCAATTAAATCCAATATTGATTCAGGGAAAGCTGAGACCAGCGTAAAAGATTGGATCAATCCATTAAGCAACGAAATTAAAAATCCTTTAAGTTTTAAAACAGGGTTAAATACGACGGATAAATTAAATATTTTTCAAGGTAAGCTTCTCAATCAAAAAGTTATTGCTGGCAATCAGTATTACTATAAACAAGCTACGGGTGTGGATCCAGCTCCAGCAGATACGTCAACGGTGTATGGACGTTGGAATCAAAGTTTGAATGGTGAAAGTTTTAAAGGTGCAATTGATTTAACTCGAACCAATCCAGCTGCCTATTTAGGAAATGACGTATTTAAAACAGAAAATACAGTTAGAGCAGGGGAAAAATATATTTTTCCACTTTATGCAACATTAAGATTTAGTTTTACTAATTCGGGTGATGCACCAGTCGAAGTGGGTATTGTGATTGATAAAAATGGCGATATTCGTTCAAATCGAACTGCAACGAGTTTAGCATCAACAAGCTGTTCAACCGTGGATCAAAATCTTGTAGATACGAATAGTGTGCAACAGTATCGCATAGGGACGACTGGCGCGACTAACTCTTCAGCAACAGATAAATCAATGACGATCCGTATGATTTTAGCACATAAAGATTTTGGCAAATTAGATGGAGCGATAGTCGGATTTAATTCTAGTTTTGCTACTTTACCAAGTAATAATCCAACTACCTCTTTAACGCTTGATGTAGTAACCAGTGGTGCGCGTATTAACTTAAAACGTTTAATCGATGATGGTATACATCCTGACGCACTGAATATATCAGACTGGAAGTCTGATACGGCAACGGTGAAATGGGATAATCTTCATGCAGTTTCCCAAAAGATATTTAATTTAGCCAATGCATCCGCAGTTACGCCTGAACAAGCAAATCTTGCTAAATTGGATGAGGGTCGAATTGAACAGATTAAATTACTGCCATGTTCAACTTACGCGATTAAATAGACATCAGACTTAATTAATCCATAAAAAAATCCCTCTTGATGAGGGATTTTTTAGTGTTAGTTTTAACCAGTATGATCCAATCGCGTACCCAGAGTTTCCAAATGATTTGGGAATATATTGGTTTTACGGTCTTCAAAATAATGTCTAAGTGTTCTCTCAACACTCGGGAATGCTAAGTCATCCCATGGAATTTCATGTTCTTCAAAGAGTCGGCTTTCAATAGTTTCATCACCTGCGCCAAACCGACCTTCGATTAATTTGGATTTAAATAATACGTAAATTTGACCGATACGCGGAATATTGTACATACAATAGAGTTGTTCGATTTCAACTTCAGCCTCAGCTTCTTCACGGGTCTCGCGAGCCGCACCTTGTTCCATGGTTTCAAATAATTCCATATACCCTGCAGGAAGTGTCCACAAACCATAACGAGGTTCGATTGCACGTCGGCATAGTAAAACTTTATCTTCCCAAATGGCTAAAGCACCGCAAATCACTTTTGGGTTGACATAGTGTATGGTTTTACATTGTGTACAGACTTGACGAACTTTGTGATCGCCTAAAGGAATTTCTTCTTGAGTAGGATGTCCGCAGGCAGTACAGAAACGCATAAGCTTCATTGAAATGATAAGATAACTCAGCATAGCCTAAAATAATGAGTTTCGCATCATTTATAGCCTTGCGCATAAAATTTCATATATGATGTTATAACAACAAAAAAGAGATTTGAGTTATTGAGAATGACGGATCAGCCATTAACCCAACTTTTACAACAGCGATTACGTTTTGCAAAACGTGTGCAAGACGCGCATGCAGCTGTACTGATTGCGATTACCAATGAAGATGATCCTAAAGTCTTACTCACTCGCCGTTCTATTTATATGAATAACTACGCTGGAGAAGTGTCTTTTCCTGGGGGTAAACGAGATCCCAACGATACCAGTAATATTGTGGTTGCTTTACGTGAGGCATGGGAAGAAACTGCGCTTAATCCATTTGATGTTACTTTGTTAGGTGATCTACCGATGGAACGCTCAAAGACTGGGATTTTGGTTAAACCTGTGGTTGGATTGATACCGCCTACAGTGAATTTAATCGCCCAGCCTAGCGAAATTGATCGGATCTTTTTTGCATCCCTAAAAGATATGATGTATGTCAATCCAATGCCTTATGAAGTACGTTTGGCTAAACAATCCATCTATTTTCCAAGTCTTAGAATCGAGAATGAAATTGTTTGGGGGCTGACAGCGCGTATTTTGATTTCTCTTTTTCAATACGGTTTGGACTATAAAAAGAGTTGGCCCTTTTTATTAAATTCTCCCAATTTTAAATCGTCACTTTTCAAGCCAAAGTGAATGAATTTTGTTGAATAGGTTTGAGTAATGCATGATATATATCGGAAAAAAGAGAATATTAATTTTTTGATTTTGAATTGATCAACGAGCTGATCTAAAACGCTGTAGCGATAAATAGCATTTCAATCCTAAATATTAGAATTTATTAAAATTTGTTTTCTAAAAGTCATTAAAAGGAAAAAATAAAATGATGTATACCTTTCAAGGAATGTCACCTAAAGCCATGCATGAACCCTGGGATGGATGGGTTGCTGAAAATGCAACCGTGATTGGTCAAGTTGAACTTGGACAACAAGTCAGCATTTGGTTTGGAGCTGTGGTGAGAGCAGATAACTGTAAAATTAAAATTGGGGATTTTAGTAATGTTCAAGAAAATGTCGTACTCCATACCGATCATGGTATTGAATTAAATATTGGGGAATACGTGACCATCGGTCATCAAGCGATGTTACATGGGTGTACCATTGGAGATAACTCTCTCATCGGTATCAATGCTGTTGTTTTGAATCATGCAGTGATTGGTAAAAATTGCATTATCGGAGCCAATGCGCTCATTCCAGAAGGAAAGGTCATTCCTGATAACTCTTTGGTCATGGGCTCACCTGGCAAAGTCGTGAAAACTTTAGATGAATTTGCAGAAGCTAAACTCAAGATGAGTGCTTTGCATTATGCAGCCCATTATAAAAATTTTATTCATCTTGAAAAAATTGAGTTTTAAAGTAAACCAATGATTCGCTCATTTATGACTGAACATCATATTTAAGTTATTCATATTGATTTGAAATGAATGAGAAGTGTAAATATGCGTACTCAGGCGAGGGGAACTACTCGCTTGAATAAAATGAGTGGAGTATCATAGCGTGATTTTAACGATGTATAGGGTCATGCATGAAATTGCTTGCACTAGAAACTGCAAATGAGCAGTGTTCGGTTTCGTTAATCGATGAAAACCAGACATTATTTTTTCAGCATGATGCTCGAGCCAAGGCTCAAACTCAAACCATTCTCCCAATGATTGAGCAAGGTTTAGAAAAAACTCAAATTTCTCTTATCGATTTGACTGCGATTGCATTTAGTCGTGGTCCGGGTTCATTTAGTGGTGTCCGCATTAATGCTGCAGTGACTCAAGCTTTAGCATGGTCAAATGATTTACCTGTTATTCCTGTATCCACTTTGCAAGCACTGGCACAAGCTGCTTATCGCGAGCAAGGCATGGACCAAGTGACTGCTGTGATTGATGCGCGTATGCAAGAAGTGTATATCGCAAGCTTTAAACTCGATGATCAGCAGATTATGCAAGCTGTAGATGAGGAGAAGCTTTTAAGCTATAGCGATGCTAAACAGTATCAACAATATACGCTCATCGGTTCGGGTGCAGCACTTGTCGATGCAGAGGCGACTGAACATACACATATTTCAGCTTCGGCAGAAGACATTGCAACCATTGCAAGACAACAAGCGTTGAATAATATTTGGGTGAGTGCTGAATTGGCTTTGCCCGTATATTTACGTGATGATGCATGGAAAAAAATTGCAGATCAAAAGAAACTGTAGTTAAGGTTGTTCAATGCAAGCTAAGCTACGTTGATCCAATGATGATGAAAAAGTTAAAACCAAATAAGCGATAAAAAAGGCTATTTATGGATATTTTACTGCTGCTCAAAGCGGCGATTATGGGTATTGTTGAAGGTATTACAGAGTTTTTACCCATATCGAGTACAGGTCATTTGATTCTTGCATCCGAATTAATGAATTTTTGGACCAAGGAAAAGAGTGACGTTTTCGTTATTGCAATTCAAATGGGCGCAATTGCAGCAGTAATCTATGAATATTGGGCGAGATTGTGGGGTGCAGCAACAGGCATGTTCACAGGTGAAGAACAGGGTCGCCGTTTAGGGATTGGGCTTATATTGGCGTCGATTCCAATTGTTTTGATCGGTTTAACTTTTGGTCAAACCGTAAAAGCATTGTTATTTAATGATATTGCCATTGCGATTGGTCTGATTGTGGGTGGTCTAATCATCATCTGGATTGAAAAAAACCCGCCAGTTGTGAAAGCCGCAGAAGTTGAAAATATGACCTATAAGGACATGATTTGGGTGGGACTCATTCAGGTTCTGTCTTTAATTCCAGGGACTTCGCGTTCAGGAGCGACCATTATTGGGGCAATGTTCTTAGGCGTCTCTCGTAAAGCGGCAACTGAGTTTTCTTTCTTTTTGGGTATACCTGTCATTATCGGTGCTGGTTTATTGGATCTATATCAAAGTTATGATGTATTTCAAAGCAATGAAGATTGGGCGGTACTCGCAACAGGGACTCTGGTTTCATTTGTATCTGCTTTAATTTTAATTCGTGTCTTGGTGGCGTATGTCGCTAAACGCGATTTCATGATCTTTGCATGGTATCGCATCGTTTCAGGTTTGGTTATTTTGTTATTTGCATATACAGGTTGGAAGTTATGGTAAGCGAAATGCGCTTATTTGTAGAACAAGACTTTCAAGAGAAAGCACAGCAGTTTTCTGCTGTGCTTTCTTCTCGTGGAGTGTCTGTAAATTTAGAAGTTGTTGAAAAACTCAATGCACGGTTTTTTCGACTCCATCCTGAATTAGCACTCTGCGTGGATCAAAATGGGCTTTGGTTATGTGCCAATGGTATGAAAATGCAACCGGATTGGACAGCTGAAGTTGGGCGTTTAAAACGTGCCAGCTTAAAGTCTGAAATGATCGCACGTGCCTGTAATTTGGCTGAAAAACCAAAACTGATCGACGCAACAGCAGGATTGGGACACGATAGTTTACTCATGGCCTATCTGGGTGCAGAAGTGACTTTGGTGGAGCGTCATCCAATTTTATTTACCTTATTAGAGTCGAGCAAAAGCCAAGTAAAAAATGATCCTGTATTGGCCAGCACGGTTGCACGGATTCATTTGGTCTTTTCTGATTCAGCAGATTATCTACAACAGCAGATTGCTGCGCAAAATGAAGTTGATGTTGTTTATCTAGATCCGATGTTCCCACAACGGGATCAAAATCAAAATGCCATTAAGAAGCAAGCTCAAGTTAAAAAACAAATGCAGTTACTGCATATGTTATTGCCAGAAGATGGTGAAATGGACTTAGGTGATAATTTATTAAAACTTGCCCAAAAAATGGCGAAACGCGTCGTTGTTAAAAGACCAAGATTGGCTGTATTTTTAGATGATCAAAAGCCCGATCACCAATGGCAAGGTGATGCTTGTCGTTTTGATGCTTACTTTAAGACTAAATTTTCTGAGTAGTTTGGTAAATGATCAAATAACAGACTTAAATCTGTTATATAGTTGAAATAGCATTGATAAAAATTTAACCAAGCATAAACTAAGCATGCTGATATAGGCACCTGCATAATAGATATCCATGATAGATCTAAAACCTTCAATTAATTTTTGGCATGATTTCAAAAGTAACCAACGTGCAGGGATGTGGTTATTCTTAGGCTCAAGGAAGTCTTTGCAAATCGTACGCCCATCCATCCTTCAACTGATTTTTTGGGGAATTTTAGGGGGTGTTGCCAATAGTTTATTTAGTTGGCTCATTGCTGGTGATCTGGGAGAGTTCAATAAACAAGGTTTAGTGAGTTATGCGCTTTGGCCTTTTATTGCGTTGATTGTCGGGATTTTTTTATCCCAGCGAATTAACAATCCTCGAATGATGCTAGTACCTGCATTATTATGGTTGGTGCTCGACACACATATCGCGATTTTACAAAGTTTTATTCAATATTTGGGTATCTTAGATTGGTTGCCAAATTTCACCTATGACTACCTACCGATCTTGTTTATGGTGCTATTCGTCTGGCAAAGTTTGGCGGTGGTCTGGGTATTTGCACGTGAGTTAAAGTGGCCATGGTGGGAACGAGCATTGATTATGCTCACTACGCTATTTACGCTTATCGTTTGGCAAATGGCTGTTAAAGATCAACCGATTTGGAAAGTTGAAGCAATTCCACCTACAGTGTCTGAACAGGTTTTATATAGTCAGCCAAAGTTACTGGCCAAAGCCTTGGATCAAATCCAATTCGGTGAGTACGCGCAATCCCATTGGTATTTCATGGGTGTCGCAGGTATGACACAAGATGTATTTAAATTCGAAATTGAACGAATCAAGGAACAGTTTGATGCCCGATTTGGTACGTTTGGTCGTTCTATTGCATTGATCAATAATGCTGCTACTGGGACTGAATTTCCAATAGCCTCTAAGACCAGTATAGAGTTGGCATTGCGACGTATTGGTTCACAAATGAATCCTGAAAGTGATGTCTTATTTTTATATATGACTTCACACGGGTTACAAAATCAATTTCAAATTGAGAATGACCCCATTGATTTAGATGATGTTGATCCACAATGGTTGAGAGAAACCCTCGACAAGTCGGGAATTCGTTGGAAGGTGATTGTAATTTCAGCATGCTATTCAGGTAGTTTTATACCCGCTTTACAATCTCCAGATACGCTGATTATTACGGCATCGGCTGCAGATCGCTCATCTTTTGGTTGTTCAAATGAATCGGATTATACTTATTTTGGTCGTGCCTTCTTTGATCAAGCCATGCGCGAAAAAAGCAGTTTAAAAGCAGCTTTTGATGAAGCTTCGGGCACTGTAGCCACATGGGAACAAGCTCAAGGTTTTGAGCCTTCTGAGCCACAGTGGGTGATTGGGAAAAATATGGAATTGATGTTGCCACAGCTCGAGAAACGCTTATTCCCGCAAACTCAGACTTTAGCTAATGCGCAGGCGTTGGGGACTGAAACTATTCAACACAATGATTTAAATCAATTGAACTTAAAACCTGAAACAACAGTTCAAACTCACTAAAAATATTGATGCGGGGGAGCTATGCAACTGATTCAAAAAAATAAATGCTTTGAAGGTGAACAGCGGACTTATCAGCTTGAATCTGAGTGTTTAAAGGGAACCACAAAATTTTCGGTTTTTTTGCCGCCTCAAGCTCTGGACGGAGACTCATGTCCTACACTTTATTATTTAGCGGGCTTGACCTGTACTGAAGAAACCTTTGTGATCAAAGCACATGCACAGCGTCTAGCTGCGCAATTGGGCTTTATTCTCATCTCACCAGATACTTCGCCACGCGGGGATGATGTTGAGCAAGGGGATAGTTGGGATATTGGTCAAGGTGCGAGCTTTTATATCAATGCGACACAAGCGCCGTGGAAGCAACACTTTCAGATGGAAAGTTATCTGATCAAAGAGTTGTATCCACTGGTATTAAATGAATTTCCAGTTCAAGCGGATGCGATAGGCATCATGGGCCACAGCATGGGTGGTCATGGGGCGCTCACCTTGGCATGGAAGTATCCTGAAAAGTTTAAATCAGTGTCAGCATTTTCACCGATTTGTGCACCCATTGACTGTCCATGGGGGCAGAAAGCATTCAGCCAATATTTAGGTGATGATCAAGTCCAATGGAAAGCGCATGATGCAACAGAACTCGTCCTTTCCAAAGGCCCGTTATTCTCTGAAATTTTAATTGATCAGGGCGTGGATGATCAATATTATAGTCAGCTCAACCCTGCAAAAATGAAACTAGCTTGCGAATCTGTGGGGCAGAAACTCACTTTGCGCGAACATGCAGGCTATGATCATGGCTATTTCTTTATTCAAAGTTTTATGGATGATCATCTGCAATTTCATGCACTTCAATTGCAAAAATAATATATAAAAGTAGGTATTGATGCTTTCAATATCTACTGTTTTAGCTTTAAATATGCAGTGTAAAAAATATACATTCAGTTTTTACTTTTTTTGACGAATTACGTCATGTTTTAAGTGTCATTTCCAACTATAAATTGAGAATAATAATGCAACATCAACATTCTGATCTTCCTTCGATTCCATCCAATTTTTCTGAAATTGATCCACCCTTTTCACCGACCAATGAAAGTGAACATCGTCCCGTGTATATGGGGCGTGAATTTCGCTTTCGATTCCATGGTAATGCCATGGAGTATTTTGGTATTTGGATTGTCAATATTTTATTGACCATCGCGACCCTCAGCCTATATGCGCCGTGGGCTAAAGTCAGACGGTTACGATATTTTTATAACAACACCGAATTTTTTCACCGTTTCTTCGATTTTACGGGTGTACCCACCAAGATTTTAGTGGGTCGACTTATTGCTCTGAGTATTTGGGGTGTATTTGCCTTCGCAGGTTATATGGAAATGACCATTGCTGCGTTTGGTGGTTTGTTTATTTACTTGGCGTTACCCTGGCTAGTACGTGCAACGATTCGATTTACTTCGAGGAATAGTAAGTTTGGCAACAGTCGGTTCTATTTTGAAGGCACGAACAAAGAAGCTTATAAACAGTTCTTTTTTGCGGCATTGATTGTGATTTTCACCTTGGGTATTTTCACACCTGTTGCGATTTGGCTATACAAGCGCTATACCTTGAACCATCTTTATGCAGGTCAGCTGAAGTTTAAGCTCAATGCGGATTGGCCAAGTTATATGGCTGCAATCTATATTCCGATGCTGATGTTTGTGGGCGTATTGATGGTATGTGGAGTCTTGGCATTATTTGCGATGCCAATGCAAGATTTGTTGATAGGCTCATATGTCGGATATTTGATTTTCGTCATTTATATTGGTGGATTACTTTTTGTAGGGCCACTGATGCAAGCGCGTTTATTCATTACCACATGGAATAATACAAGCCTGAGTAGCAGCCAATTTAAGACCGACTGTAATCAATGGCGCTATGCTTGGATCGTAGCCAGTAATTGGATTGTCAAAATTCTAAGCCTTGGATTAATGTCAGCTTGGGCGGCGATTCGTTTATATCGCTATCAAATTGAAAATATGAGTTTGCATTTGCAAGATGACCCTAATTTGATGATGAATATTGCACAGCAAGATCACAATGCAATTGCAGAAGAAATTAGTGATATTTTTGATCTCGATATTTCACTCTAAGCTTGGATGATGACGATGAAATCTATTCCGATTATTTATTATGATGGTGTCATTTCAAAACCTCGCCAAGCGACATTACATCCTTTCGATCAACAGTCTGTGGTGGTGAGATACCACGATGTAGTCGAAAAAAGTCACCGTTACCATGAAAATCAAATGAGTTTTATTGGCGCTATTGGACAACGGAATCCTGTGATTGAATTGGACAATGACGCACGAATTGAATTGCAAAATCGTGATGTACCCGATTGGATTCCTGTTGATCACACCAGTTTTCATTCTAAAGTATGGAAATTAGAGCGAACACCATCGTTAATTTTATTTAGTGTCGTGTTTATCCTAGCACTTGGATTTTCAGTGGTTAAGTGGGGAATCCCTTCAGCGGCGAAGATGATTGCTTTTCAATTACCTGAAAATACCTTATCTCGTATTGGTGGACAGGCCGAAGAATATGTGAATGATTACACTCAACCGACGAAGTTGTCGGCTGAGCGTCAACAAAAAATCAAATCGGATTATCTTAAAATTGTCGCAGGAGATCAGCCAGCTCAACTGAAGTTTAGATTGGGTGACAGGTTAGGTGCAAATGCCTTGGCATTGCCCAATAATACGATCATTCTTACCGATGAACTGGTGGAAATGGCGCATAGTGATCAAGAAATCATTGGTGTGTTGGCACATGAACAAGCACATTTATTGAAACGCCATAGCTTGCAACAAGCGATATCCAGCCTAGGGTTTAGTATTTTATATGTCGCGATTACAGGTGATAGTTCTGATTTAGTGGCGACACTTCCTATCGCAGTTGTGGGTGCTGGCTATTCTCGTGAGTTTGAGCGTGAATCTGATCTTTATGCGCTGCATCTAATGCATGATAAAAAAATTGAAACAGGGCACTTCGCTAATTTACTACAACGCATGAGTGAAGATGCTGGTGAAGAGGCCTCTACAGATGAAAAATCTAGGCCGTTTCCATCCATTTTAGATGCACTTTCCAGCCATCCAGCGACAGCTGAGCGTGTTAAAACTGTGCGGGATTTTGAAGCAAAATATCAATCTGCTAATCCTTAAGTTTAATTTTTTTAAATGAGATGTTTCTAAGTTCCATCTAGAATGTCATTTATAAAATTTAGATCATCAGCTGAATGAACAATACAACAAAATTGATATTGTTCATTCAGCTATCTTTTTTCAAGTTTAGTGACCTTAATTAAGGAAAATCTAGAGAACGTTTTTTATTTCAAAATACCAATGTGGAATTCTAATGTTGCCATTCAACAGTAAATTCTTGGTGTGCCATACGACTTAAATGATCAATCACTACTTTTTCAAGCATCTTATAATCTTCACGTTCAGTGATGATTTCGACATTTAATTTTTCTTCAAGCGCAGTGAGTTTCACCGTAGCATCAGGCATAAAGATTGAGTATACGATATGTTCATGTTGGTCTACGGTTTCACTCACCTCAAACTTGTGCTTCCAATGATTGAGTAAACGTTTTGAAATTCTAGCCGCTTCATTGGTCATAATCACGGTGGTACTTTTCATAATGTAAGTCTATATTTGAATAATTCTCATTATCATATCATTATTCCATTTATTTTATAGTTGCGTGCATAGAACGCTGTGTTGAATTTATCCTTGAGTTTGTTAAATGCTTAAATGAATCAGCTTTATCTGAAAAACGATAGATAATCGAAATTATTCAGCTGGATTAGTTTGGTATAATTCCTTATTAACATATTCTTTGAGCCAGGTTCTCCCATGTCCAAGCCATATCTTATTGCTCCTTCAATTTTATCTGCTGATTTTGCGCGTTTAGGTGAGGAGGTTGAGAATGTTTTAGCGGCTGGTGCAGATGTTGTGCATTTTGATGTGATGGATAATCACTATGTACCGAATCTCACTTTTGGTGCTGGCGTATGTAGAGCATTAAAGAAGTATGGCATTCAAGCACCGATTGATGTGCATTTAATGGTTAAGCCTGTGGATCGCATGATTGGTGACTTTTTAGAAGCAGGGGCGGACATCATTACATTCCATCCTGAAGCTTCAGATCATATAGACCGTTCATTACAATTGATTAAATCAGGTGGCGCTAAAGCGGGACTAGTTTTTAATCCTGCAACTCCATTGCACTATCTTGATTATGTTATGGATAAAGTTGACCAAGTTTTATTGATGAGCGTTAACCCTGGATTTGGCGGTCAAAAATTTATTCCAATGACTTTAGATAAACTTCGTGAAGCTCGTCAGTTGATCGATGCTTCAGGTCGTGATATTCGTTTAGAAGTGGATGGCGGTGTAACCCCTACAAATATTCGTGAAATTGCTGAAGCAGGTGCTGATATGTTTGTCGCAGGTTCAGCAATTTTTGGAAAGCCCGATTATAAAGCTGTGATTGATGAAATGCGTGCTGAATTAGCGAAGGTTGGTTCAGTTAGCTTATAAGAATTGTGAGTAACTTATAATCATGCTGTGGATAAGTTTGTGGTTAACATTGTGAGTATCTATGTTGATAACCGAGTGGATATCTAGACTAATTACTAAGCGATTGATACTTAATGGTTCGTTATTTAGACAATAAATGTATAAAAAGAATCCAAATGGATTCTTTTTTGCTATTCGGAGGCCTTTATAAATCAGCTCATCAATGTCGCAATTAAAGAGAAAATTGCTGTTTAATATTTAAACTGATACATCTTAATTGCGTGTTGATGTTTTTTAAGTTTCAGGACTTATCAGTTTCGATATAAGGTGTGTATAACTCCCTTATAAAATTAAAAAATACGTAAAGTTTCTAATCTAACCCGAATCGCGGATAAGGATTTTTCTTTAAAATCATAAGCTAAATGTAATTTTATGATTAGTTTTTAGTGTTATCAGACCAAAGCATAGACTTTTTTATGCTCAAAATGATGGATAAGTCTCAAGATGAATGATCTCATTTCCTTAAGCAGGATTCGGGTTAATCTATCAAGTCATCAGATTTATAGATCCACCAATAAAGTTGCTCAATTAATCTTTAACATTGATGAGGTATGGGAAAAATGCTTTTCCATGTTAGTGACATATATTGCTTGCATAAATATACTGCCCGTATCGCTCATTAAATTAATTGTTCTTATTAAAAGGTCAATGCACGTCAATTCATTTTTCCTCATGTGTTTTCTAGCGAGCTTCAGCAAGACTTTAGTTTTGAAATTTAGATGTCTGGTAGCTGATGTAGGTGTTGACGAAGATACTCAATTTAAAAGTAAGATTAAAAAATAAATGAATCAAAAACTCAAGACTATAAAATTTGACTCAGAAGTTTTGAGTCATTCACAATCTATTCCTTTTTAAAGGATTTAGTTTTACCTAATTGAAAAATTGTTTTTTTCTGTAATATTTCATAATACTTTCATGCAATCATAATATTAATGCGGGTTATTTATTAATCTTTAATGGCAATTTAATAAAGATTTTATTTTTTTTAATAATTCGGTTTTTTAAATTTGTAGATTTTAAGCATGAGAGTTTTATCAGATAATAAAGTTCATTTATCATTTTGGATATTTTTTTTAATTATTCAGTCGTCACTTTGGTTTAATTTCTATCGGCAAAACATCAATTTATCTAGTGATGGTGTGATCACTCTAAGTATCTTTTTTACTGCAATTTGGTTGTGGGTATTTTCTAAAATTGATGATACTTATATTGCACTGATTGCCGTTATTTCGCTTGTTTTCGCTGGTGTACTTGATGAGACAATCATTTATCAATCCTTAGGTCAGGATTTAATTTGGTTACTGATCGCCGCCTTTATTTTGACTGCGGGTTTAACTCAGTCGGGACTTACGTCTAAATTTGCAAGCCAAATTGTTCAATTTGCGCATACGCCTCGGCAACTTTTTTATTATTCTAGTGCTTTACTTATTCTTTCAGCATTTGTGATCCCCGCAACTTCTGGACGTGCGGCATTTTCATTGCCTATATTTTTAGGGCTTGCTCTGGTGTTAAAAAGCTCTCCCAGACTAGTGGTTGGATTAGGACTGCTATTCCCTTCAGTCATTTTACTGTCTGCTGTAGGGTCTTATCTTGGAGCAGGGGCTCACCTGATTACCAATCAAATTTTGGAACAAGCCAATCACTCTACTTTTTCTTTTGTACAGTGGTTTTTATATGGGTTTCCATTTGCGATTGTTTCAAGTCTACTATGTACTGAGCTGATTTTAAGAGTATTTACGACCCATAAAGATCGCAATATAAAAATCAAGATTGTCCCTCAAGCTATCCCTGAATTATCACAAAATTTGCCACACACTCAAAAAACTCAACAAAGAAATTGTTTATTGATCTTTGGTTTCGTACTTATTTTATGGTTTACCGAGACATGGCATGGAATTTCAACGGCATTGGTTGCACTATTAGGCGCTTTACTCATGACAATGCCTCATGTCGGTGCTGTAAAATTTTCAGTGGCAATAAAGACTGTTCCATGGTCTCTGCTGTTATTTATGGCGGCCACTTTGGGTATGGGAGTCGCATTAATAGAGACTCAGGCGATTGAGTGGGTATCTAGTCATATATTTAATCATCTAGATAAAACTAGTGAGCTTTTAAGTGTTACTTTTATTGTTATTATTATTTTAATTTCACTGCTCTCTCATTTATTTATTCAATCTCGTTCAGCAAGGTCTGCTGTATTGATCCCCATTGTGATTGCATCTGCATCTGAATTTGGGGTCTCACCTTCCACAACAGCCTTTATATCAACTGCAGCAGCAGGTTTTTGTCACACATTAACGTCTTCTGCTAAACCACTTGCAATGTTTAATAAAGTAGACGGAATCACCATATTTTCTCCACATGATCTTTTTAAGCTTAGCTTGTATTTAGCACCTTTGTTGTTTGTTGCGCTATGCGTATTTAGTTTTTTTATTTGGCCCTTAATGGGCATGGAAGTATTAGAAGATTAGAAATGGAGTATGAGAAATGAAAACACATTTACCGCAAAGAATTTTAATTTTACCAAGTGGTTTTAAAGAGTCTATAGGCGCAATTCAAGTCGCTCAATGTATTCGAAATGGTGTAAAAAGAGTGCTTCCATATTGTCAGATTCAAGCAACGCCAATACCTGATGGTGGTGAGGATACTGCCTTGATTTTGTCGAGCGTCACAGGTGGATACTTAGTTAATAAAAAGGTGACCGGGCCTATCGGTCATAAAATTAATGCTCACTTTGCGATGTTAGGGGGCGAGTACTCTTCCACAGCAGTGGTTGAAATTGCGACAGCAGCAGGGTTGAAGCTTGTTCCTTCAAATGCTAGAAATCCGATGAAAACAACCAGCTATGGCGTGGGTGAGTTAATTATTGGTGCAATCAAACGTGGTGCCAAAGAGATCATCGTGGGCTGTGGTGATTCAGGTATTTGTGATGGGGGAGTAGGAGCATTACAGGCACTGGGAGCACAGGTTCTCGATAAAAATGGACATCAAGTTCCTTTCGGTGGAGCTTCATTAAAGCAGATTGACCAAATTGATTTTTCTAACCTACATCCTGCAATTTTAAATAAACAAGTGAAAATCACATTAGCTTTAAATATGTTTAATGTCCTCACAGGACAACAGGGCGTTGCTAAGGTGTTTGGTCCTCAAAAAGGTGCAAGCCCTGAACAGGTCGAAGAGTTATCTTTAGGGCTGGAACATTGGGCAAAACTTTTGACGACGTTTAGTCTCCATGATGATAAAGCTTTTGATTTTGCTTGTGGTCGTGGTACAGGGGCTTCAGGTGGATTAGGTGCCGCAATGGCAGCGATTGGTGCCAATTTAGAGTCACGTTTCGACATTTTTATGGATACCAATCTCCTTGGATTTGATCTGAATTTAGCGTTACAGCATTGCGATTTGGTGATTACTGCCGAGGGAGCGATTGATTATCAAACCCCAAGAGGAAAAATTCCTGCCGAAGTGGCCAGACGTGCGTCTCAATATGATGTTCCTGTCATCGCTTTGGCGGGAACTTTAGGGGTTGGTGCTGAGCAAGTCTATGATATTGGTATCGAAGCAATGAGTTCAATCGTTCCCGTTCCGATGTCTTTATCTGAGGCGTTATCATCCGGTGAAAGTTTATTGACGGATGCGACAGAAAGAATCATGCGTGCCTTGGTACTCGGAGCGAATATTGCCCGTCATAAAATCGCATAAATTTAAGTATGTCTTTTAGACTAATTATAAAAATGCATGAGCCTTATTTAACCCATCAAGGTTGAATATGCTTGATTAAATGAGTAAGGCTTTTAGCTGTAATTTCACCTGTTTCACTATTTTAAAAATGATTTCAATTAGGTTGTGTTTTGATTCAAAGTCGATTGCGTTATTTCTTATTTTTCTTCATGAAGACGATTCAGTTGGAAAGACTTATTTTTCCAATTTTATTTTTATGTTTATTCGGACTTAACCAATCCGTTTTAGCGGCTACATCACTGTCTAAACATCAACATACTCATTCCATTGAAGATGAAAACCTTGATATGAAAGGCACCACGCTAGGTTCTGAGAATGAACCAATGGCGTTTTTAGTGAAAAGCAAAAGTGTCTGGCTGGTTGATAAAAATGGCCAAGGTACTTGGGAATCCGAAGTCGAAACCAGAGTAACAAAAGATCAACTTGGATTTGAGTTAAATTTTGAGTTAGAAAAAGAAGAATCTAAACAGGTTGAATATCAGTTAGAAGCTTTGGCAAGTGTTAAGGTGTCTCAGGATGTTTACGTCAAAATGGGTACAGTACATGAGTTTGATGGCAATCGCGAGATTCAAAACGAAACAACCAGTGCAACGATTGGCTTAGAGCTAACTTCGAAATCGAAAATTAAATTTGAACAATATCTATATTCAAATTTTGATGATTACAGTATGGTCAGTTTGGATCTTCAACGAAATTTTAAAGTAAGCAATCAGGTGACTTTAAAACCCTATGTAGAGGCTGATTTTATTTTAAAAGACACCTCCGACTATGCGGAACAAACAGGGTTGAATCAATTGCAGATCGGGGTGGAAGGGCGTTATGCGCTGACGCGTCATATTGTCCCATTTTTTGATATTGCTTATGGATACAGTAAAGGCAAAGCAAAAACCTTAAACCAAAATCAAGAAAATTCGAGCAAAGACTGGTCATCGGATATAGGGATTGAAATCAAATTTTAAAATGATTTGAACAAGTATGACTAGGATGTTTTAAAGCATAGGTTTGGTCAAAAAATGTAATGCCATTAGAAATTGATATTTTGATTTGATATGATGCAATTCATACAGAGGGGGAACGACCTCCCTTGAAAATATAAAATTCTGTTTTAAACACAGATTTAATTTTCAAGAAAAAACGTCAGGACGACCTGACTTCATTTAAATAAGATAAGTGGAGAAGTCATCATGGCTTGGGTTGTTCTCATTTTTGCAGGTCTTTTTGAAATTGTATGGGCATATTCGATGAAACTATCAGAAGGTTTCACGAAACTGACGCCCAGTTTCATCACCATATTCTTCATGATTTTAAGTTTCGGTTTATTGGCTTATGCCATGAAAACTTTACCGCTGGGTACAGCCTATACGATTTGGACAGGTATTGGTGCGATAGGCTCTTTCCTTGTGGGAATTTTCATATTAGGTGAGCCTGCAACGGCTATGCGTATGCTCGCTGCAATTCTAATTATTTCTGGCTTAGTATTGATGAAAATTTCATCGTCATAAACTAATTTTTATAATGAATGAATGTTCAGGCTTCTATTTAGAGAGGCTTGAACTTTTTGTTTTGGGGAGATGAATCTTGGCTTGGGTATTATTGATCATTGCGGGTTTATTTGAAGTGGTTTGGGCTTATTTTATGAAAGTCTCAAATGGCTTCACTCAACTCGTGCCAAGCATTTTAACCATTGTCTTTATGATCGTGAGTTTTGGTTTGTTGTCCTATGCCATGAAAACTCTGCCGTTGGGAACAGCCTATACTGTTTGGACAGGCATAGGCGCTATAGGTTCATTTGCAGTAGGTATTTTTATCTTAGGTGAACCTGCTAGTGCAATGCGCATGCTCGCTGCAGTACTTATTATTTCAGGTTTAGTGCTCATGAAATTATCATCATAAAGTTTAGATATATTTTCTGATCTTGGAATTGTCATGCAACTGTATTTTAAAGAAATAGAGACACCTGTGGGTGGGCTAAAATTGGTCGCTCATGATCAGGCATTGGTTGCTGTTCTTTGGGAAAATGAAAATCCGAATCGTGTACGGATCACAACATTATTAGAAGATCAAAATCATCCAGTGCTTTTAAATACAGAAAAACAGCTTACAGAATATTTTAACCATCAGCGTACAGTTTTTGATTTGGCTTTAGATTTTCAAGGCACGGACTTTCAAAAGAAAGTTTGGCAAGCTTTATTGACGATTCCATTTGGTGAAACACGTAGCTATAAACAGATTGCAGAACAAATTGGAAATGTAAAAGCTGTCCGAGCTGTGGGTGCAGCTAACGGCAAAAATCCGATTTCGATTATTGCACCCTGTCACCGTGTAGTTGGGGCGAAAGGTGAGTTGGTTGGATTTGCGGGTGGTTTGGAGAATAAAGCGATTTTATTGAAGATCGAAAATCAATCATTTGAATAGTATATTATTGTTTATAAAAATATTATTTGAATAAGTATATGCTTGATTACTCTGCGATGCTCTCTCCACTGTTTTCACAATTGTGGTGGATGATTCCGTTATTTTTAATTGTTGGAGCAATTAAGGCATTTAAACCCATTTTGAAAGGAAAGTTTGGTGAGTTTGCGGTGAAAACGCAGGTCAAACTTTATTTAAAAGAACATTATACTTTACTCAATGATTGTACTTTACCTGACGGGCGCGGGGGCACGACTCAGATTGATCATATTCTGTTGAGTCCTTTTGGTATCTTTATTATTGAAACGAAAAATTATAAAGGCTGGATTTTTGGAACTGAACGTCAAAAAATATGGACGCAAAAAATCTATAAAAATTCTTATAAATTTCAAAATCCATTGCATCAAAACTATAAACACCAAAAGGTTTTAGAGCAGATACTGGGTGATCTTGTTGAGCCTGAATATTTGCATTCACTGGTCGTATTTATGCCCGATTGTGAATTTAAAACTGAGATGCCCAAAAATGTCTTTAAAGGTGCTAAATGGACATATTATGTTGAAACATTCAAAGAACCTGTCATTTCACAGATTAAACTCAAAAGAATTCAACGCAGGATCGAAAAAGAGGTTCTGGAAAAATCTTAGAAAACCAATCGTGATCATGTGGCATATCTAAATGAAAAAAATTGAAAGCTTACTAAGTAAGCTTTCAAAAGCTAAAATTTAAAATCGTTTAGGAATTCGTTGACCACCTTCCACAGGAATTTCAGCTTTCTTTAATACACCAAATAACCAAGTTTCAGCATGATGAACCGCAGTTTTTAAGGCATCGCCTTGCGCTAAACGCCCTGCAATAAAACTCGCCAAAGAGCAACCCGAACCATGATATTCACCTTCTAAACGCGGGCACTTGGTTTCTGAGATGAGTTCAGCATTTTCATACAAAGCATTACGGATATATTCAGGGGTATCTTCATGACCACCTTTGACCAGTACGGCTTTAGCACCCATCTCAAATAACTTTTGTGTTGCAAGCTCTATGTCTTGTTCGCCTGTTAATGCACGAAGTTCAACTGTATTTGGCGTCACTAAGTCTGCAAGCGGAATTAACTCCACAAAAGCTTTAACCAAAGTTGCTTGATTGCCTAATGAGCCACCGCTGTTTGCCACCAATACAGGATCGAGGACATATAAATAATCTGGATGTGCTCTTAAAAACTCTGCTAATGCTGCAATATTATCGGTAGTACCCAGCATGCCAGATTTCACACATTTAATCGGTAAATCACCAACGACAGCGTTGGCTTGGGCTAATAGTAATTCTTTTGATGTCGCTTCAAATCCAAAAACTTGTTGGGAGTTTTGCACCGTGAGTGCAGTGCAAGCAATTGCCGCGTGTGCACCACTTTGACCGATGGCTTCAATGTCTGCTTGAAGTCCAGCGCCACCCGATGGATCAAGTCCTGAAAAGCATAATACTGTTGGGCGCACACCAAAGTCCTTAAATCATAAAATTTGCGTTAGTATAGGCAAAATTGAGCGAAGTCTCGATAGCTATATGCTGTAAATGTTTTGTATTCGATGGGTAGATAGGACAGGCTGTGATTAAGAATTTATTAATTGATTTAGATGGAACGCTCACCGATCCAAAAGTAGGAATCACGACCTCAGCACGTTATGGTTTAAATAAAGTCGGTTATCCGATTCCTGACACTGAAAATATTGATTGGATTATTGGTCCACCGCTGAAAGCCTCTTTAGCGAAAATCCTCAATGTCGATACAAATGATGTTCTAGCAGAACAGGCGCTTCTTGGATATCGTGAGCGTTTTGCGGTCACAGGCTTATTTGAAAATCATGTATTTGAAGATGTTGCAGCGACTCTGGCAGAGTTAAAAAAACGAGGCTATAAACTGTTTTTAGCAACCGCTAAACCTGAAGTGTATGCAAAAAAAATTTTAGAACATTTTAATTTGATTCAATATTTCGATTATCCTTATGGGAGTGAGTTGAATGGTGATCGCACCAATAAAGGTGATTTGATTGCTTATATCTTGGAAAAAGAACAGTTAAAGCCTGAAGAGTGTTTAATGGTCGGCGATCGTGAGCATGATGTTTTAGGTGCAAGACGAAATGGCATTGAAACCATTGCTGTTAAATATGGTTATGGTTCTGATGAAGAACTCACAGCATGTCAGCCTAAAGCAAGGATTGCGCAATTTTCAGACTTATTGGATGTGATTGCTTAAATTTTTACAGTGAATGATCAAACATAAAAATGCCCAAATTGATGGGCATTTTTATGAGTGCGAATTCATTAATCTTAGAGTGACAGTGTTCGTCTGATTTCGTGCACGATGTTTTCTACAGATGCCAAATGATGTGGAATGGTCATACTTTTAAAGCCATCGCCACGGAAAGTACGATCTATTTCAAGTAAGACATGGGTTTGATGTGCTTCAGCAACAAAGGACACTTCAACTTCATTCATGCCGCTGAACATTGCATTCGGCTTAAATTCAAATTCTTGATAACACCCAATCGTAGAATGAAAACCATTGCCACGGAGTTGTCCTTTTTCTACATCTACAGTTGCCAAGTTGAAACCGCATTGTTGCATGGCAATCATAAAGTTTTGCATACAAGGGGTAGGTTGGATGCTGAGAAAATCTTTATCTGTTGCATCCACAGCCCAATCAATATCTAAATGCGTATGTAGCCACACGCGTGTGCTGTTTCTACGACATTGAACTTCGGTCACAGGTGTTTCAAAAGGAAGTTGTAGGTGAATAGGCAGTTGATGCACTTGATTGGCTTTGAGTTCAAAAGCACCGCTGACATGCCACTGAGCAATACACAGCGATTGATTGAATTCACTGTCTCCAGATTCCACCTCAGCGCGGGTCATGAGTTTTAGATAAATACCATTAATGGATTTATCGCTGTTGGCACCTTTAAAATGAATTTCACCTGAAAGATTCTGACCTGCTTGTAATTGTTGAGTGTGGAGAATGGTATCGACTTGTACGCCTTGGATACCGATACTTGAGAGTAATTTATTCAGCATGAGTCAGAGATCTCTTAATTTCAACATTTAAAATTTTGCGCTATTCAAAAGTGAAATAGATTTCATGTCAATACTATGATTGAGTTGTTAAATTCTGAATAATAAAAAAATAAATAAAGTTTTCAAAAGGACTTTTAATCAAGCGTGATATACAACGTTTCTTTCACCTCTTCCATCACGATATAACTATGTGACGAAGCTGAAGAGGGAAGTTTTTTTAATAAATCTCCCAATAATTTTCGGTAAGCACTCATTTCTTTTAAACGCGCTTTCACTAAATAATCAAACTCACCAGAGATCAAATGGCATTCCATCACCTCAGGGATTTCAACCAAATCACGAGCAACTTGATCAAATACATCGCCAGATTTTGCTGAAAGTTTAATTTCTAAAAAAACCAAAAGATTGCGTTCTAAAAGTTCAGGGCTGAGTCGAGCGTAATACCCCATAATGATGCCATCACGCTCTAAACGTTTCACACGTTCCGAGCAGGGAGTGGTCGAAAGATTCACTTTGGAGGCCAATTCACTGATCGCAATTCGACCGTCTTTTTGTAGAATTTCTAAAATCATCCGATCTGTACGGTCTAATTTACGCATTCATTATTTCCTTATTTTTAAAATTTTTTAGGATAAAACCATTCCATTACCTAGATTATAGTACTTAAAACAGTGAAAAAAACTATCGAAGCGAAAATATACTAGTGAAATAAACTAAATGGTGCAGGAAGGATTTGAAATGCGCGTAATTGTTTTAGGTAGTGGTGTCATCGGTGTTGCAAGTGCGTATTACCTAGCGCAGCAGGGAGCAACCGTCACAGTTTTAGATCGCCAATCAGGTCCAGCCGAAGAAACCAGCTTCGGTAATGCAGGACAAATCTCTCCAGGATATTCTACACCGTGGGCTGCACCGGGCATTCCCTTTAAAGCGGTCAAATGGATGTTCCAACATCATGCACCGTTAGCCATCAATGTAGATGGAAGCATGTGGCAGTTACAGTGGATGGCACAAATGCTGAAAAACTGTAACCCACAAAGTTATGCAATAAATAAAGAACGAATGACGCGTGTTGCTGAATATAGCCGTGATTGCTTACGTGAATTACGTAAAGAAACAGGGATCAGCTATGAAAATCGCTCTAAAGGAACTCTGCAAGTGTTCCGTAAAGAGGCTCAACTCGAAGCTGTTCAGCGCGATATTGAAGTGCTTAAAGAATGTGGCGTGAGCTACGAATTACTGAATCAAAATGATTTAAGTCGAGTTGAGCCTGCACTTGAGTATGCTAAAGATAAATTAGTCGGTGGACTGCACTTACCCAATGATGAAACAGGCGACTGTTATTTATTCACCAATGCTTTAGCAAATTTGGCGAAAGAGATGGGTGTTGATTTTAAATTCAACCAAAATGTTGAGCGTTTAGTGGTTGAAGGTGATGAAATCAAAGGTGTTGTCGTCAATGGTGAAGTGCTTACAGCCGATCGTTATATTTTGGCGTTTGGGAGTTATTCACGTGATTTCCTCAAACCATTGAATTTAGACTTGCCTGTCTATCCTGTGAAAGGGTATTCACTCACCATTCCGATTGTGGATGCCAATTTTGCACCGCAGTCGACGGTACTGGATGAAACTTACAAGATCGCGATTACTCGTTTTGATCAGCGCATTCGTGTGGGTGGAATGGCAGAGTTAAGTGGATTCAACCATGGGCTAAATGAAGATCGCCGTGCAACATTACAAATGGTGACGCAAGATTTGTTCCCAGGGGGTGATATGGCGAATGCATCTTTCTGGACTGGCTTACGCCCAATGACACCAGACAGTACCCCAATCATTGGTGCAACACGGTTTAGCAATCTGTTCTTAAATACAGGTCATGGCACATTAGGTTGGACCATGGCATGCGGTTCAGGAAAATTGATTAGTGATTTGGTGATGAATCATCAAACAGATATCAGTACCGAAGGTCTATCGATCCAACGTTATCCTCATGCAGCTTAAGGCTGCATGAGCTTTTGATGTTTTTTAAAGTTTTTGAATGATGTATTGATTTGATAGAAGCATAACAATAATTTTAAGCTCAACTATATTCAAGGAATGAAGAGCATGTCGCGTCCAATTAAAGCGGTTATTCACAGTGCAGCATTGCAACATAACCTAGCGATCGCAAAGAAGTGTGCTCCACATAGCGAAGTTTTTGCTGTGGTCAAAGCCAATGCCTATGGTCATGGCATTGAGCGAGTTTATGAGTCTTTTAAATCGGCTGATGGTTTTGCATTATTGGATATTGCTGAAGCGAAACGTATTCGCGCATTGGGTTGGCAGGGAAAAATTCTATTGCTCGAAGGCATTTTTAGTGCAGATGATTTGAATGCATGTGCTGAATTTAATTTAAGTTTTACCGTACATAGTGCCTATCAAGTCGAATGGTTAAAGGACTATTCAGAAGTAAACACTGCCTCGCATCAGTTTGATATTTTCTTAAAAATAAACAGTGGTATGAATCGTTTAGGATTTCAAAGCAATGAATATCACGCTGTTTGGCAGCAGCTTCGCGCACTCGCATGTATTGGATTTATCACCCATATGACTCATTTTTCTGATGCCGATGGGGAGCGTTTGGGGCAACAAGGTGTGGATTATCAAATGGAGCTTTTTGAAGCGACGATTCAAGGTTTAGATGGTGCGTGCTCAGTCAGTAACAGTGCTGCGATTTTAAGGCATTCCAAGCAATTACATTCGGATGTGGTGCGAAGCGGAATCATGTTATACGGTAGTTCTCCTGACTATCCTACACATAGCATCCAAGACTGGGATTTGAAACCTACCATATCTCTACGCAGTCAAATCATTGCGATTCAACCTATAAAAACGCAACAGACATTAGGTTATGGTTCACGCTTTACTGCATCTAAAGACATGGTGGTTGGCATCGTGGCGTGTGGTTATGCAGATGGTTATCAAAGGATCACTCAAACAGGAACTCCAGTATTGGTGGATTCTCAAAGAACCCAAATTTTAGGGCGCATCAGTATGGATATGCTGGCCGTCGACTTAACGGATTTACCAAAAACGAAAATTGGTAGTGAAGTCGTGCTCTGGGGGATGTCCGCACAAGGTGCAATTTTACCGATTGATGAGGTTGCAGCAGGTTCAGGGACCGTGGGATACGAATTGATGTGTGGAATTACAGCCCGAGTTCATTTTGAAATTGAACGTGCTGACTCTCAACCCTAACATTGAGTCATTCAATGTATAAAATGATGATTTTAAAAGATCGATTTAGCCAAGCATCTAAACGCAATGAATCTAAATACAACGAATCTAAATACAACGAAGCAAAATACGAAGCATTGAATTAGAAACGTCATATTCAAATTTTTTAATATAGATATATTTAACATAAGGAAATACACATGTCTCATCAAGATATTCAAAAAATCAACAGCACTGAAGTGATGAGTGCGATCACCATTTTTAACCAAGTGGTTTACTTGTCTGGTCAGGTTCCAAAAATAACTGAAGATGATATTGAGGCCCAAACCAAAGATGTTTTGGCAACAATTGACGCTTTGCTGGCTCAAGCGGGTACAGATAAATCAAGATTGTTATCTGCACAGCTGTTTGTGAAGCATTTGGATGACTTTCCTAAGGTCAATCAACTTTGGGTGGAGTGGATGAGAGGCACTGTTCCACCATCTCGTGCAACGATTCAAGCGGATTTAGTCAATCCTAAATGGTTGATTGAAATTGCAGTTGTGGCAGCACAATAAATTTTAAAGATTAATTTTTTCTAAGATTCATTATGATTTAGGGCAACGCTTTATGCTTAAGGCGTGATTTTAAACACAGTCACAAAGATCGGCAGAGGAATGCTGTATTCAACAGCTGTGTGATTTAAATGGTTTTATAAGGAAGTTCAAAAAATGACAACAACAAAGAATGTAGATGAACATTCATCTCCCAATGAGTTGCAACGGAAGCTGTCCAATCGCCACTTACAATTGATTGCAATTGGTGGTGCAATTGGTACGGGCTTATTTATGGGTTCGGGTAAAACAATTTCACTTGCTGGGCCATCGATTATCATTATTTATATGATTATTGGTGCGATGTTTTTTTTCCTCATGCGCGCATTGGGGGAGATTTTACTCTCCAATCTGCACTACAAATCATTCATTGATATGGCGCATGACCTGATTGGACCGGGTGCGGGTTATTATATTGGCTGGTCATATTGGTTGGGTTGGATTTTGGTCGGTATCGCGGACTTAGCCGCGATTATCAACTATTTGAGTTTTTGGCTGCCACCTGATCAGATGTTTACTCCGATGGGGCAAGCCGCCATCAGTGCAGGATGTGTGCTGTTTATCTTGGCAATCAATCTGGTTACGGTAAAACTGTTCGGTGAGATTGAGTTTTGGTTTGCACTCATCAAAATTCTAGCGATTGTTGGATTGATCTGTATTGGAATATTCATGGTGTTTACGGGTTTCCAAGCACCGAATGGATCAGTGGCAAGTTTCAGCAATATTTGGTCGCATGGCGGTATGTTTCCTAAAGGTGGAATGGGCTTTTTAGCAGGTTTCCAGATCGCAATGTTTGCATTCGTGGGTGTTGAATTACTCGGGACGATGGCTGCAGAAACCAAAGATCCTGAGAAAAACTTACCCAAAGCTGTGAATGCGATTCCAACACGTATTATCATTTTCTATGTATTGTCTTTAGTGATGATCATGTCAGTCACACCTTGGAATATGATTCCTGCCGATAAAAGCCCATTTGTTAGCCTGTTCCTGTTTGCAGGGATTGGTGGTGCAGCGTTGATCATGAATTTAGTGGTTTTATCTTCAGTGATGTCATCCATGAACAGTGGTGTATTCTCAACCAGTCGTATGTTGTTTGGTTTAGCAAAAGATGGCCAAGCTCCGCAAGCTTTAGCAAAATTATCGAGTCGAGCTGTACCTGCTAAAGGTTTATTCTTTTCTTGTGCGTTTATCATGATTGGTGCGGCTTTTCAATATTTTGTACCAAATACAATGGAAGCTTTTACCTTAGCAAGTTCGCTTTGTGTGATTCTGTTTATTAGCATTTGGGCAATCATTATGGTGTGTTATATCCGCTATCGTAAATTACGTCCTGAATTGCATGCGAAATCGAATTTTAAAATGCCAGGCGGTGTAGCGATGTCTTACGTGGTTTTAGCATTCTTATTGTTTGCTTTGATTATTTTAAGTTTAGAGCCTGATACCTTAAAAGCACTGATGATCAGCCCATTATGGCTTATTCTACTGGCGGTAACATACCGTGTGCTCTATATCCCACGGATCAAAAAAATGGGTAAAAAGTAATTTTATACCGTACATGAAAGCATAAAAAATCCCCGACATTTCGGGGATTTTTTTATTTTAGAAGGTGGGTTTGACAACCACTAAAATAATGACGGCAAATAAGATGAAGGTCGGCATTTCATTAAAATAACGCCAAAACTTATGCGACTTATAATGTGCATCCATCATCAGTTTCTTACGATAATACCCGCAGACCAAATGATAAATGACCAATAATCCAACCAAGCCCACTTTGAGATAAAACCATAAGGCGTCGTGATAGTGCTGTGTGGCATCACCCCAATCGACCAAGAAGTGTGCTGTGACCAACGTGGCAATCATGGCGGGCCACATAATGCCTCGGTACAACTTACGTTCCATGATTTGGAAGCGTTGATGACTAATCGCATCATCACTCATAGCATGGTAGACATAAAGCCGAGGTAGATAGAACAATGCTGCGAACCAACATACCACAGCAATTATATGTAGTGCTTTGACCCAAAGGAAAGCATCTGAAGGAGCATCCATCTATTCACCCTATGAGGGGCGGTGTAGAAAGGTTGATCTCTCTATGTAGACCGATCAACCATTTTTAAATTAGCCTTCCCATTTTTTGAAAACGAGACAAGCATTTACACCGCCAAAACCGAAACTGTTACTCATGACAGTATTCAATTTTGCATCACGTTTTTCAAGTACGATGTCATAACCTTTTGTGCCTTCATCCAATTCAGTCACGTTGATGTTTGGCGCAATAAAGTCATTTTGCATCATCAATACAGAGTAAATTGCTTCTTGAACACCAGCAGCACCCAAGCTATGACCTGTCATTGATTTGGTTGAGCTGAGTGGAGGTACATTGCCTTCACCAAAAGCACGACCCATTGCTTGAAGTTCAGTCACATCACCCGCTGGCGTAGAGGTACCATGTGTATTGACATAGTCCACTTTTTCAACGCCGTGTTGTTTTGCTTCTTCTAAAGCCATCAGGATACAACGTGTTGCACCTTCGCCAGATGGCGCAACCATATCTGCACCATCAGAGTTTGCAGCGTAGCCAACCACTTCAGCAAGAATGTTTGCACCACGCGCTTGCGCATGTTCAAGTGATTCCAGTACAACGAAACCGCCACCACCCGCAATCACGAAACCATCGCGGTCAGCAGAATAAGGACGAGATGCCGTTTCAGGCGCATCATTGTATTTAGAACATAAAGCACCCATCGCATCAAACAGTAAGCTTTGTGACCAATGATCTTCTTCACCGCCACCAGCAAGCATTAAATCTTGTTTACCCAATTGAATCAGGTTATATGCGTAACCAATTGCATCAGCAGAAGTTGCACACGCGCTAGTAATAGAGTGGGCAACACCTTGTAATTTGAAGGCTACACCAACGTTGGCTGTAATGGTGTTTGACATATTACGTGGCACAAAGAAAGGACCGACTTTACGTGCGCCTTTGGTTTGTAACAGTTCATTCATTTCAATCACAGAGGCAGTAGAACCACCACCTGAACCACCCGCGATACCGTAACGAGGATTGCCTGCCAATTGTTCAGCTGTAAGACCTGCATGCTCAACAGCAGCAACTGCCGAGTTGTATGCATACATGGCACACACACCCATGAAGCGCTTTAATTTACGATCAATGGCATCAAAGTTTTGTTCAGCAGCAGCACTGACATGACTTTTGAAATTTAATTCTTCATAAGTCGGGTTAAAACGTGTCCCTGAAATACCATTTTTTAAAGAATGAGTCACATCTTCTAATGTATTACCGATGCATGAGTTAATGCCCATACCCGTGATTACAACACGTTTCATTTAAAGTTCCCTATTATGGTGATCATTGCAGTAATGACGAGATTGCTCAAGTTGAGAGTTGTGAGTTAAGCAATAATGAATGACATTACTTTTGTCGAAAATTAGCGTAATAATAGCAGAAAGCACTTTAAAAGCTTATGGCAAATCTATGTCGTTACTTGAAAATCAGGAGTGGCATAAATGTTCACCAAGTGATAACCAATTGAAACACTTTAAAGTTGAGTTAAATCCCGACTCCACATAGTATTTTAGACCAATGAGAATATGACTCAAGGTGGCCGATAAATGGCAAATTCTAATAAGAACAAAGCAGCAGGATTGATTTCTCAAGCCTTAGGAGTGGCTAAAAAGCTCACTGCTACAGGCTTTGACTTGATGAATCATGTGGCTCCAGGTTCAGTTGCAAAACTCGATCAAGCGCCATTAGAACCATCTGTGCTCGAAATGAATAGTGAACAGCAGAATAAATCAAACGAATTAACACAACCATACCCAACTAAAAGTGAGAAGAACATGTCAGATAAAAAGAGCTATGAAAATCCGCAAGCGCTATTCCGCTCACATGTTCCTAAGGTGACACAGCAATTATTAGGACGTCATTTTAATAAAGTGAATAATGTTGCTTCATTCATTTCTCCAGACATTAACAATAAGATTTCTGATTTTTTCTTTGATAAGTTAAATGATTTTGTTTCTGAACAAAGTTCAGTGGATCATGTATTAAAAGAAGTCGGGGCGAAGAGCCTGTCAGAATTGGCAGAAGATCCAGATCGAGCAAATCGTATTGGAGTGGCTTTAGCAAATCAAAACAAAACGGTTGCAGCCCTTGTTGGTGCTGTGTCTGGTGCTATAGGTGTTCTTGGTTCAGCGATTGATATTCCTCTGTCATTGGCTTTAACCTTAAAAATGATTTACCAATCGGGTCGAGCTCATGGTTTTGAATTGGATCGAGAGAGTGAACAGCAGGTGGTGGAGTATGTGTTTCGTCAGGTTGATTTTGGATCAATTGCTGAGAAGCAAACACTGCTTGTGGCTTTAAGAGCTTTTTCAAATTTACTCGAAACGCAAGACACACAGCAACTGCAAAAAATGTTGGGCTCAAGCAATGACTTTACTGCTTTAAAAAACTGGTTGAGTAATAGTGATGGGACATTGAAATGGTCATGGCTCAATAAAGTCCCGCAAGTTTCATTTCTAGCAAAATTGACACCAATTGCAGGTGCGGGTATCGGCGCTGTATACAGTTGGAAGTTAATTGATGATGCGAATTTGAAAGCACAGCAAATATTTTCAGGTGCACAACAATACTTAATTCAACATCCAAATGAAAAAATTGATCTGCTATCAGCGTATGAAAAATCAGTTGCTTTAATCGCTCAAGCCACACCATTACTTTCTGCTGAACCACAGCAGATAGAAACTCAGAAAATCGAGCCATCGACAGTCGTGGTTGAGAATGAAGTGATCAAAAAGGTTGAGATCAAACTCAAAGGCGAAGAGCCGACTGTTAAGGCTGAGCCCGTTGAAGTTGGATTGCAAAAACTTGTTGAGGAATATGTCGAGCCTGTGGAAGAGCGCACGTCTCAAAAGTCTTTAGCAGACAAGGGGGGCGATGAACTCGTTCAAGCATTAGATGGGGATGAACAAAAATATCCTATCGAAAGTTCAAGCACAGGTGAAGCAATAACAGAAAATGAGGACGATGCTACTACGCCAGAGAAATCAGAGTCTCAAGCGAAAACAGCAGTAAAGAAGCGCGTAAATAAAGACTCGCAAGCTAAAAATAACCCTAAAAATTAAAGTTATGCTGAGCTTAGATGTAAAAGCTTGAATTTGATCATTTCATATCTGAAAAATTGATATGAGATAGTTGAATGGTGGGTCGATGAATGTTGACCAATTTTACATCTTGGCATACAATTGCATGCCCTCAAAAAGTAGTATTTTTTGGGGCTTTTAATTAACGGGAGAATTGCCAAATGGCAACAACAAATCAGTTGATCCGTAAGGGTCGTACAACTTTGATTGAAAAATCAAAAGTTCCTGCGTTGAAGGCTTGTCCACAACGTCGTGGTGTTTGTACACGTGTTTACACGACTACACCTAAAAAACCTAACTCAGCAATGCGTAAAGTTTGCCGTGTTCGCCTAACTTCTGGTTTTGAAGTTTCTAGCTACATCGGTGGTGAAGGCCATAACTTACAAGAGCACAGTGTTGTTCTTATCCGTGGTGGTCGTGTTAAAGATTTACCAGGTGTGCGTTACCATACCGTTCGTGGTTCATTAGACTGTGCTGGCGTTAAAGATCGTAACCAGTCACGTTCTAAATACGGTACTAAACGTCCGAAGAAATAATTTTTAAGAATTAATTTTTTAAAAATTGCTCTTAAGAACGTAATACCGCAATCCTTTATCGTCTCGCTTGTCTGATTTCTGCATTTAATTTTGTGAAATTCAAGCGACGTGTAGTAAGGCCAGCGAATGGTGCATGACACTTTGCACTGATGCTGGATAAACCTGAAGTGTCAATTTTATTAGGTGTATTAAAATGCCAAGACGTCGCGTAGTCGCTGCCCGTGAAATCCTTCCGGATCCTAAGTTCGGCAGCCAAACAATCGCTAAATTCATGAACCACGTAATGCAAGATGGTAAAAAGTCTATTGCTGAAAGTATCGTTTACGGTGCTTTGGATCGCGTTCAAGAAAAAAACAAAGTAGACCCAGTTGACTTCTTCGAGACTACTCTTGAAAAAGTTCGCCCAATGGTCGAAGTAAAAGCACGCCGTGTTGGTGGTGCTACGTACCAGGTACCTATGGAAGTGCGCCCATCCCGTCGTACTGCTCTAGCTATGCGTTGGTTAGTAGATGCTGCTGCTAAGCGTTCTGAAAAAACTATGGCTTTACGTCTTGCTGGTGAGTTGCTTGATGCAGCTGAAGGTAAGGGTTCAGCGATTAAGAAACGTGAAGACGTGCATCGTATGGCTGAAGCCAACAAAGCATTCTCTCATTACCGTTTCTAATAGGTTAAGAGACCTTAATCAGGATGAAGATAGATCAGTTTCACTGAACTGTCGTCAAAGCGCTTTAAGCTGCCTAGCAGCTTAAAGCGTCCTGTTTTAAACAACAAATTTAGGAATGCAAGAAATCATGGCTCGTCAAACCCCAATTTCTCGTTACCGTAACATTGGTATTTCTGCTCACATCGATGCTGGTAAAACGACCACTTCAGAACGTATTTTGTTCTACACAGGTGAGAGCCACAAACTAGGTGAGACTCATGAAGGTTCAGCTACGACTGACTGGATGGAGCAAGAGCAAGAACGTGGTATTACTATTACCTCAGCAGCAGTAACATGCTTCTGGAAAGGTATGGGTAACCAGTTTGAGCAACACCGTATTAACGTTATTGACACCCCGGGACACGTTGACTTCACGATTGAAGTTGAGCGTTCTATGCGTGTTCTTGACGGCGCGTGCATGGTTTACTGTGCTGTAGGTGGTGTACAACCTCAGTCTGAAACTGTATGGCGTCAAGCAAATAAATATAAAGTTCCACGTATTGCGTTCGTTAACAAAATGGACCGTACTGGCGCGAACTTCTTCCGTGCTGTAGAGCAAGTTAAAACACGTCTTGGCGGTAACCCAGTGCCAATCGTTGTTCCAATCGGCGCTGAAGAAAACTTCCAAGGTGTTGTTGACCTAATCGAAATGAAAGCAATCATTTGGGATGAAGCATCTCAAGGTATGCAATTCGAATATGGCGACATCCCTGCTGACTTAGTTGAATTAGCTAACGAATGGCGTACTAACATGATCGAAGCTGCTGCGGAAGCATCAGAAGAGCTCATGGACAAGTACCTTGAAGAAGGCGAGTTAACGAAAGAAGAAATCGTATTTGGTATTCGTTCACGTACATTGTTAAACGAAATTCAACCGATGCTTTGTGGTTCTGCGTTCAAAAACAAAGGTGTTCAACGTATGTTGGATGCTGTAATTGAATTCTTACCTGCGCCAACTGACGTTGAAGCGATCAAGGGTATCCTTGATGATAAAGCTGAAACTGAAGGTTCACGTGAAGCGTCTGATGAAGCACCGTTTGCTGCGTTAGCGTTCAAAATCATGAACGATAAATTCGTAGGTAACTTAACATTCGTACGTGTTTATTCTGGTGTTCTTAAAGCGGGTAGCCCGTGTTATAACCCAGTGAAAATGAAGCGTGAGCGTGTTGGCCGTATCGTACAGATGCATGCGAATGACCGTAAAGATATCGAAGAAATTCGTGCGGGCGACATCGCGGCGTGTGTAGGTCTTAAAGACACGACGACTGGTGATACATTATGTGATGAAAACCACGTAATTACACTAGAGCGTATGGAATTCCCAGAGCCAGTAATTGCACTTGCAGTTGAACCTAAAACTAAAGCTGACCAAGAAAAAATGTCAGTTGCTTTAGGTCGTTTGGCGAAAGAAGATCCATCATTCCGCGTACGTACTGATGAAGAATCAGGTCAAACAATTATTGCTGGTATGGGTGAACTTCACCTTGACATCATTGTTGACCGTATGAAACGTGAATTTGGTGTTGAAGCGAACATTGGTAAGCCAATGGTTTCTTACCGCGAAACGATTAAAAAATCTGTTGAGCAAGAAGGTAAGTTCGTACGTCAAACTGGTGGTAAAGGTAAATTCGGTCATGTATATGTTCGTCTTGAGCCAATGCCAGAAGATTCTGACAAAGACTACCAATTCGTTGAAGAAGTTGTAGGTGGTGTTGTACCTAAAGAATTCTTCGGCGCAGTTGACAAAGGTATCCAAGAACGTATGAAGAATGGTGTACTTGCTGGTTATCCAGTAGTGGGCATCAAAGCGACATTGTTCGACGGTTCTTACCATGATGTCGATTCTGACGAATTATCGTTCAAAATGGCGGGTTCTTACGCATTCCGTGATGGTTTCATGAAAGCAGATCCAATCTTGCTTGAGCCTATCATGAAAGTTGAAGTAGAAACTCCAGAAGACTACATGGGCGATATCATGGGTGACTTAAACCGTCGTCGTGGTATGGTTCAAGGTATGGACGATTTACCTGGTGGTACTAAAGCAATTCGTGCTGAAGTTCCATTGGCAGAGATGTTTGGTTACGCAACTCATATGCGTTCTATGTCTCAAGGTCGTGCGACTTACTCTATGGAATTTGCTAAATATGCTGAAACTCCACGTAACGTGGCTGAAGGCATCATTTCTAAATTCCAGTCTGGCGGTAAAAAAGGTGACGACGAGTAATCTTTAGATTACTATAAGCACCAAACTAATTCATAGTTACAACCAAATGCTCATGGGCTAACCCTCATGAGTTATTTAAAAAGGAAGATCTCATGGCTAAGGCTAAGTTTGAACGTAATAAGCCACACGTTAACGTGGGCACAATTGGTCACGTCGACCATGGTAAAACAACTTTAACAGCTGCAATTGCAACTGTTTGTGCAAAAACTTTTGGTGGTGAAGCGAAAGACTACGCTGCAATTGACTCTGCACCTGAAGAAAAAGCACGTGGTATTACGATTAATACTTCACACGTTGAGTATGACTCAGTTATTCGTCACTACGCACACGTAGACTGCCCAGGTCACGCCGATTATGTTAAGAACATGATTACTGGTGCTGCTCAGATGGATGGTGCGATCCTTGTGTGTGCTGCGACTGATGGTCCAATGCCACAAACTCGTGAACACATCCTTCTTTCTCGTCAGGTAGGTGTACCTTACATCGTTGTATTCTTAAACAAATGCGACCTTGTTGATGACGAAGAGCTTCTTGAACTCGTTGAAATGGAAGTTCGTGAACTTCTTTCTACTTATGACTTCCCTGGTGATGATACTCCAATCATCCGTGGTTCTGCTCTTCTTGCACTTAACGGTGACCAAGGTCAATACGGCGAGCCAGCTGTTGTTGCTCTTGTTGAAGCGCTTGACTCTTACATTCCAGAGCCAGAACGTGCAATCGATAAAGCATTCCTTATGCCAATCGAAGACGTATTCTCAATCTCAGGTCGTGGTACAGTAGTGACTGGCCGTGTTGAGTCTGGTATCGTTAAAGTAGGCGAGTCTGTTGAAATCGTTGGTATCCGTGATACACAAGTAACGACAGTTACTGGTGTTGAAATGTTCCGTAAATTGCTTGACGAAGGTCGTGCTGGCGAGAACTGTGGTGTACTTCTACGTGGTACTAAACGTGAAGACGTTCAACGTGGTCAAGTATTGACTAAACCAGGTGCGATCAAACCGCACACTAAATTCGATGCAGAAGTATACGTACTTTCTAAAGAAGAAGGTGGTCGTCATACTC
Source organism: Acinetobacter sp. CY73 (assembly GCF_059515865.1). Classification (NCBI taxonomy): domain Bacteria; kingdom Pseudomonadati; phylum Pseudomonadota; class Gammaproteobacteria; order Moraxellales; family Moraxellaceae; genus Acinetobacter; species Acinetobacter sp. CY73. The sequence goes on from NZ_JCAKMZ010000025.1 coordinate 55,531, forward strand.
CATTCCTTAACGGTTACCGTCCACAGTTCTACTTCCGTACAACTGACGTAACTGGCGCGATCTCTCTTCAAGAAGGCGTTGAAATGGTTATGCCTGGTGACAACGTAGAAATGTCAGTAGAA
>NZ_JCAKMZ010000026.1:0-53053 GCF_059515865.1 Acinetobacter sp. CY73
TGCCGCCAGCGTTCAATCTGAGCCATGATCAAACTCTTCAGTTTAATATTGCTTAGTGCCTATAGGGCACCAATCTTGGCTCATCAATCTTCTGACAAATATTTCTCAAATAAACTTCGAGTCATTTCTACCATCAATCAATGAAAATAATTTCGATTAATCAATCAGTAAAAATCCACACAAGTTGTTCTTCATAATCTCTTAATGATCTTCTTGCTCTTCGTCAGAGACAAGTTCAACACAATACATCTCAACAACTTAACCTGTTCAGCTAAGTTCGTTTGCTGTATCGCGTCGGGATGAGCTCATTATAGGGCAATTTCCTACACACGCAAGCGCTTTTAACTGCTTGTTTTACTGTGTGTTCTTTTTTTATGCACCAAGCTGGCGCATTAATATACCAACTTAAACATAAACCTTTAATAATAAAGCAGAAATATGAATAAAATATTTCTGCTTTAATTTTGCAATATTATTTCTTTGTTGGAGCTTTAATCGTCACACTCAGGATTTTAATTGGATTTTTAGGTACATCTTGATGCATGCCAAAGTTTCCAGTCGGTACTTTAGTGATTTTATTGACGACATCCATGCCATTAACCACTTTACCAAACACCGCATAGCCTGCATTTGAGCCTGATTTATTCAAGAAATCATTATTAGCCACATTAATAAAGAACTGACTGCTTGCTGAATTAGGATTATTGGTACGTGCCATTGCCAATGTACCTACTGTATTTTTTAAACCATTATTTGCTTCGTTACGAATCGGCGCTCGAGTGGTCTTTTCAATCATACGACTGTCCATACCTCCCCCCTGAATCATGAAGCCTGGGATCACGCGATGGAAAATGGTTCCATTATAAAAATTAGATTGGGCATAAGTTTTAAAGTTCTTTACCGTGATAGGTGCTTTATCATCAAACAATTCAATATCTATATTCCCCGCAGAGGTCTTGATCTGCATTTGTGTATTTGCTGCAAGTACGACTGTGCTTGTTGCAAGAATGGCAACACCCGTGGCGATTTTATTTAACATATAGATAAACCTTCTCAGTTTTGAACGAATAATTAAGTTTAAGTTGGATGATATTTTAGTTCGATAATAAATGACTTGCGTATCTATTCTATATAGATGGATTGATTATCAAATTCAAATCTTATTGTGTTTCAGTCTAGATCAAGACTAAGTCTATTTTCGTTTTAGTTCTCATAATAAGATTAGACCGAATCTTAGTTAAATTTTCAAATATGAAAATGAATAAGCCCCAATTGAATTCAACTGAGGCTTATGGAATATAAATGCTTATGATGATCACATATCAATCATTAAAACTTTGCTACTCAAAATCATTGAGTAATCACATTTTCACATCATCTATATAAAAGAGTTGTTATCAACTCACCTTATCCCAAAATTTACGAAATGCTTTACTCATTTCAATCACATTCTTTTTAGACTTTCGAGAAATCAACGTTAGATTAATAAAGCCATGCGTTTGATCATCATAATCATAATACTCAGTCTTTGTTCCATTTTGACGAAGTTTATGTGCGTAGATCTTTCCTTCATCATGTAATACATCATGTCCTGCTGTTACCACAAAAGCTGGAGCAAGCTTTTTAAAGCTGCCAAAGATCGGCGAAATGAGAGGATCATCTAAGCCAACGCCATGCTGAGTCGCATAATAGTCAGTCACATAATCAATATCTTTACTGGTCAGGATCAATCCTTCGTTATATGCAAAAAATGAAGGATGGCGACTTTTGAAATCAACAGCGGGATAAATCAAAAACTGGGCTTGCGGTGCATAACTACTATTTGCGGCACGTTGTGAAACAACGGCACTGATATTACCGCCCGCACTATCCCCTGCAACTGCAATTCTGTTTTTTAAAATTTTAAATTGACGACGGTTTTGATAAACCCATGCCAATGCATCTTCACAAGATTGAATTAACGCTTGGGGTGAAGTTTCTGGTGCAAGTGGATAATCAATGCTGATCACTTGCACTTTGGCATGTACAGCGATCAGTCTACATACTTCATCATGAGTATTTACACTTCCCACCACAAAACCACCACCATGATAAAACACCACCATCGGTAATTTTTTATTCGGTGCTGGATGATAATGGCGTGCGAAAATACTGCCACTCTGTAGAGGTAATCGAATATCGTCGACAAACTGAACATGAGTCGATTTATGTGTAATGGATTGAATCTGAGTTTCAAAGGCTTTTCGTGAATAATCAACATTATCCCCAATAAAACCTGACTTCCCTTGTTTGAGTTGTGCAGCCATCAAACATTTGGTGAAACTGTCGAGTTGAGGATATTGATAAGGATAGCCCAAGACTTTAACAAGTGACTCTTGTACAACACTTGGTAAACGATCTAGCGTACGGCCTGCTGAACCTTGTCCATTTTCCATCAGTTGTTGTAATTTATTATTTAACGATCCCATGTTCCATCCTCATTCTTCATATTTCCTACATGATCAGGTTTTAGCTGACTATATTGTTATACAAGTCTATTCATTCATATACAAATTCAAAACATCAATACGCTAATCTGACCATAGCAGTCTTGTCATTGACTATTTATCTATTTATCAGGTTTTTTTTGTTATTCCTGATCATCTCATATAAAGGTGAACGCTATGACGATTAAAGTCGTATTTATCTCTATTGCTACAGCGGTGATGGCCGTCGGATGTGTCGCATTTCCTGATGATGGTCCTTACTATAATGGTAGCTATGACCGATCTGATCGCGATTATCGCTATGACCGTGATCGTTATGATCGTAGTAATCAAATCGATCGAGCACGTTGGGAGCGTGAACGTGCTCAAAGAGAGCATCAATCTCGCTTAGATCGTGAAAGACGTGACCGAGACTTAGACCGTCAACGTCATCAACGTGAGCTGAATCAAAAGCGCGAGCAAGACCGTCGTGATCAGTTTAAGCGTGATCAAGATCGTCGTGAACAAGCTAAAAATCAGCAGGATCATCGTAACCAAATGGAACAAAGACAGCGTGAGATCCAAAAGCAAAGAGCTGAAGATCGTAATCGCTGGAATAACCGCTCGACACCGGCTCGCCCAAGTTTCAATCATAATGACAAGCGTTGGGAACCGAAACGTGATCAAAAAAATGATCCTCGTCGTAAACGGGAAAATGCTCGAAAGGATGATTAAGTCATCATTTCACTTGCCTGTATTAATAAGTAAAGCCTAGAAAAAATCTAGGCTTTTTAAAAATGGTCGCTCATTTAATTAAGTCAGGTAATGAGTCAGGATTTACAAGCACTTTTATTTTGAGTCTCTACTTCACTGAGTTTAAATCTCTACCCACTGACAACTGAAACGACATCCTTTATATCGGCAATATGACATTCAACCTTAAACAAATGCACGATTTAAGACAAAGGCATAGTGCATAGAAAAATAGACAGTAGAGGCATCCGATCTACTGTCTATTCTTTAATGATTAGCGCTAAGAATAATGATCAGCAATCATAGTGCAACCATTGATTCCTGAATATCGCTATTCACTCTGCTACTATTTTTCTCATAGTCAAGTAGCAACACTCACCATTATTGTACTGGTTGTTCAGCTTGTGGCATATCGCCTGAAGGCGTTGCTTGAATAGGTTCAGCATTTTGTAGTGTAGGATCGGCTTGTACTGCAACGCCATTTTGAGCATCAACATCAGTTGTAGCAGACTGAGCAATTGATGTATCCGATTGAACTGGAGCAGGCGAAGATTGTGCAGTTTCAGGCGTTGAGTTAGAAGCACAACCCACCATTGTTAAACTTGCACCAGCCAAAATAAGCGAAAAAAGACCTAATTTATTCATACATATATTCCTTTGTTTAAAACAGCTTTTAAAACATCGAAGTCTGTTATTTGCTTCGAGTGCCTATCATTCCTAATTTTTTTATTTCTTGCGTGTACTCTTGGTTAGACTTTTAAAATGATCGAGTTGCAATTTTGCAAAATATGTTAAAAGGGCTAGACAGACTGAATAGTGAATTTTGAGCCAACTTAAAGTTTTATTATTTAAATGATTTTATGTGAATATTAGACTAAATAATTGGGCTTAAAATCTAAATTTGAATAACATTGGTAATATGAATCAGCCTTAACTTAACAATGTAATTTTCAGTTGAATAAAAAAAGCCCATTCAAGGAGGTTGAATGGGCTAGAAAAAGCAAAACTGCTAAAAATAAACAGAAACTACAGCGATAGAATCTGGTTAAAGAGAATACAGCGTTAAGAAAAACTAATGAAAGACTTATTTCCTATGTATTTATATTTTTTTTATATTTTTCTAATAGTTACATTTAAATATTAACATATTTTGTGATTTTTATCACACTTTATAATGATTAATTAATATACAAACAGCCTTAAATATCTCTATTATTTCATTTTTTATTAAATAAACAACTTATTAACTTGAATTTTTATGACTAGCCCGCATTTCTTGAGTATTGATGAATTAAACAATCATGGCAGTTCAGATTAACGCAGTTAACACTGCTGCCAAAAGGACTGTACATGTTTAAAAACCCATTTAAGCGGAGATCTTCCATGGCAAATGAGCAAAACCAACAAACTCAGGACGTTCAAACTGAACAAACTGAACAGCAAGTTGACCTAGAACAAGCTGAAGTTTCTGTTGAAGACTTACAAGCTCAAGTTGCATCGTTAAATGAAAGCTTAAAATATGAAAAAGCTGTAGCTGCGAATGCAAAGTATGAAGCTGAAAAAACAAAAGAGCGTTTAGAACGTGAAGCAGATACAGCCAAAAAATTTGCATTAGAAAAATTTGCGAAAGAATTGCTGGATTCTGTAGATAACCTTGAGCGTGCAATTGCTGCTGTAGGTGAAGAAAAAACTCCGCTTTCAGAAGGCGTTGAACTGACATTGAAATCATTATTGAGCACGCTTGAAAAATTCGGCGTTATCGCTGTAGATACCACTCAAGGTTTTAATGCTGATTTACATCAAGCTGTTGGTATCTCGCCAGATGCCAAAGCAGGTGAAATTGGTGCTGTTCTGCAAAAAGGCTACACACTTTCAGGTCGTTTGCTCCGCCCTGCAATGGTTATGGTTGGACAATAAAGCTCATTAAACCAAGTCATCTTGGTTAAAAGTTAAAGAATTCGAGCGTTTTTGATTTTTTTTAAAATTTTTACTTGAAAAAAAATCATTGGCTCTCATATCGGATAACAAGCATAAACAATTGCAATAATATTTTTGAGGAAACATCCAAATGGCTAAAATCATTGGTATTGATTTAGGTACTACAAACTCTTGTGTAGCAGTACTTGAAGGCGACAAAGTTAAAGTCATCGATAACGCTGAAGGCGCGCGCACAACGCCATCAATTATCGCGTATAAAGATGGCGAGATCCTTGTAGGTCAATCTGCTAAGCGTCAAGCAGTGACTAACCCTAAAAATACACTGTACGCGATCAAACGTTTGATTGGTCGTAAGTATCAAGACCAAGCGGTTCAAAAAGACATCGGTCTTGTTCCGTACAAAATCATCAAAGCTGACAATGGTGATGCTTGGGTTGAAGTCAACGACAAAAAATTAGCGCCACAACAAATCTCTGCTGAAATCTTGAAAAAGATGAAGAAAACAGCTGAAGACTACTTAGGCGAAACAGTAACTGAAGCTGTGATTACAGTTCCTGCTTACTTTAACGATGCACAACGTCAAGCAACTAAGGATGCAGGTAAAATTGCAGGTTTAGAAGTTAAACGTATTATTAACGAACCAACTGCTGCTGCACTTGCGTTTGGTATGGACAAGAAAGAAGGCGACCGTAAAGTTGCTGTATACGATCTTGGTGGTGGTACATTCGACGTTTCAATCATTGAAATTGCTGACCTTGATGGCGACCAACAAATCGAAGTATTGTCAACTAACGGTGATACATTCTTGGGTGGTGAAGACTTTGATAACGCATTAATCGAGTTCTTAGTTGAAGAGTTCAAAAAAGAACAGAACTTCAACTTGAAGCAAGATCCTTTAGCGTTGCAACGTTTAAAAGAAGCTGCTGAGAAAGCGAAGATTGAATTGTCTTCTTCTAATGCAACTGAAATTAACCTTCCATACATCACTGCTGATGCGACAGGTCCTAAACACTTAGTGATCAACGTGACGCGTGCAAAACTTGAAGGTTTGGTTGCAGACTTGGTTGCTCGTACAATTGAGCCATGTAAGATTGCGCTTAAAGATGCGGGTCTTTCGACTTCTGATATCTCTGATGTAATCTTGGTTGGTGGTCAGTCTCGTATGCCAATGGTTCAACAGAAGGTTCAAGAATTCTTCGGTCGTGAGCCACGTAAAGACGTGAACCCTGACGAAGCAGTCGCAATGGGTGCTGCGATTCAAGGTGCTGTACTTTCAGGTGACAAAACTGACGTACTTCTTCTTGACGTTACTCCGTTGACACTTGGTATCGAAACAATGGGCGGTGTGTTAACCGCAATCATTGAGAAAAACACCACGATTCCTGCGAAGAAATCTCAAGTGTTCTCAACTGCTGCTGACAACCAACCTGCTGTAGACATTTCTGTGTTCCAAGGTGAACGTAAAATGGCGCAGCAAAACAAATTGCTCGGTAACTTCCAATTGGGCGATATCCCACCTGCTCCACGTGGTGTGCCACAAATTGAAGTGTCTTTCGATATCAACGCTGATGGTATTTTGAAAGTATCTGCAAAAGACAAGAGCACAGGTAAAGAGCAATCAATTCAAATTAAAGCAAACTCTGGTTTGAGCGATGCTGAAATTGAAGCAATGATCAAAGATGCTGAAGCGAATGCTGAAGAAGATCGCAAGTTCGAAGAGTTAGCGAAAGCACGTAATGAAGCGGATGCACTCGTATCTTCTGCTCAAAAAGCGGTTAAAGATCTTGGTGAGCAAGTGACTGCTGATGAGAAAACTGCAATCGAAACTGCAGTTGCTGAATTAGAAACAGCAACGAAAGAAAACGATGTAGATGACATCAAAGCGAAAACTGAAGCGCTTCAAAACATCATCATGCCGATCAGCCAACGTGCTTACGAAGCTGCTCAAGGTCAAGGTGGTGCTGAAGGTTTTGATCCAAATGCATTCCAAGGTGGCGATGCTGGTCAATCTCAAAAAGCGGATGACGGCGTTGTAGATGCTGAGTTCACTGAAGTTAAAGATGACAAAAAATAATTTGTCGCTTTAATTTGACTCGAAAGAGTTAACAAAAAGACCGCGCGAAAGCGCGGTTTTTTTATGCATATAATTAGAAGACTATAAAAATAAGGATCCTCTATGTTAATTTCTGAAGTCGTTAAACTCACTGGTCTATCCATTCATACTCTTCGTTACTACGAGAAAGAAGGCTTACTTAAAAATATTTATCGGAATCAATCAGGACGACGTGAATATAATGAGCGTGATTTAGAGTGGTTAATTTGGATAAAACGACTTAAATCTACTGGAATGCCTCTAAGTCAAATCAAAAAATTTTCTTCCTTAAGACAACAAGGTGATCAAACATTAAATTTACGACAAAAAATTTTAATCGACCATTCTGAAGTTTTGAAGCTGGAAATACAGCGCATGAATGATGAATTGAGCATCGTGAATTACAAAATTGGATTTTATGAACAAAAAAGGCTTGAGCTAGAGTGAACTCTAGTTGATAGCATTTTTATTCCCTCATCTGAAAATGGATAATAAAAATGCTGAAATCAGGTTTCTATATCACAGCTGAATTAAAAATTACCAACCCCGATAAAATTGATGAAGCCAAACAGGCTTTAATAAAGTTATGTGAACAAACAATTCAAGAGACTGGATGTACACTCTTTCAATTACATCATTGTCTTGAACAACCTACACGATTATTACTTTGGGAAAGATATGATTCAGAAAACGACTACAATGATCATTTTGAACAAGATTACACAAAAGAATATCTAGCACTCCATTTGACTGAAATAGTTCAAGACTTTAAGTCTGATATTATTGTTAATAATTAATCATTTTTATCCTTAAAATCAAAAAATATTCAATTCCATAAAAAAGCCCAATCTACATTGGGCTTTTTAAATCTATTTTAAATTACTCATCAAACGAACTTTCTAACTCTTCCAGTTCCATCATCAGTTCAAGCATTTTTTCTTCTGCTTGTTCTAACTTGCCTTTCAGCTCAGTTTGTTCATTCATCAGCTTTAACAAATCATCCTTACGTGAAGCATCATATAGTGCAGTATCACCCAACAAGGTTTCAATCTCTGCCAAACGTGGTTGAGTTTTTGCAATTTCAGCTTCTAATTTTTCAATATTCTTACGTACAGGACGACTTAACTCACGGCGACGAGCAGCCTCTTTACGCTGTGCTTCTTTATCACCTTTTGCTGCCACAGGCTTAGCGACAACTTGAGATTTCACTGGTGCTGCAGGTTGTTGACCTGATTTGATCATATCGATACGTGCTTGACGTAACCAATCTGCATAAGCAACCAAGTCACCTTCAAACTCACGGCTGACGCCACCATGAACCAAAATCAATTCGTCACACACACTCGCAACCAATTGACGTTCATGCGATACCAGCACCACCGCCCCTTCATAATCTTGCAATGCCATCGTTAAAGCATGACGCATATCCAAGTCTAAATGGTTGGTTGGCTCATCCAGAATCAATACGTTTGGACGTTGCCATACAATCAAAGCCAATGCTAAACGAGCACGTTCACCACCAGAGAAGCTTTCACTTGGCGTATCCATACGTTCGCCACTAAAGCCAAAACTCCCTAAAAATGAACGTAAGCTTGCTTCACTGATCTTCTTGTCTGCGATACGAGCCAACTGCAACATTGGACTCGCGCTACCATCTAAAGCATCCATTTGATGCTGTGCAAAATAACCGATATTGAGCAATTCTGAATCTTTACGCTCACCTTGAATCAGCTCAAGATCGCCAACCAAAGACTTGATCAATGTGGATTTACCCGCACCGTTCATTCCCAGTAAACCAATACGGCTGGTCGGAGTAATTTGCAGATTTACATTGGTCACAATCAGTTTATCGCCATAACCAATATCCGCATGCTCAAGTTGTAACAGTGGCGAACTCATTTTAGTCGGTTCACGGAAGCTAAACGTAAACGGTGTATCGACATGCGCAGCTGAAAGTTCCTGCATACGCTCCAGCTGTTTAATACGGCTCTGTGCTTGTTTGGCTTTGGTGGCTTGCGCTTTAAAACGGTCAATATATTTTTGCAAATGCGCGCGCGTTTCCAACTGCTTTTCGTAGGCTTGTTGTTGCTGTGCTAAACGTTCACTACGGGTACGTTCAAAAGTCGAATAGTTGCCTGTATAGAGAACCAATTCTTGGTTTTCAATATGCAAAATATGATCGGTAATGGCATCTAAGAAATCACGGTCATGTGAAATCAGGACTAAAGTACCTTCATAGGCTTTCAGCCAATCTTCTAACCAAAGAATTGCATCTAAATCCAAATGGTTGGTTGGTTCATCAAGGAGCAATAGATCTGAACGGCTCATCAAAGTTCGCGCCAAATTTAGGCGCATACGCCATCCACCCGAGAAACTCGAAACGCTGAGGTCGGATTGATGTTCGAAGAAACCTAAACCCGCCATCAACTGAGATGCTTTTGATGCTGCTGAATAACCATCAATTTCATCAAAACGACCATACAAATGTGCTAACTCATCATCCGATAACTGATCTGGATGGTCCAATTTATTTTGAATATCCCAATATTCTTCATCACCTGAAAGAACAAAATCAATCGCTTTCATATCGAGTGCTTTGATTTCTTGCGCCATATGCGCCACAGTCCATACCGCAGGACGTGTCAGTGAGCCACCATCCGATTCCATACCCCCCAACAGTGCAGAAAACAGCGTTGATTTACCTGCACCATTGACGCCTGTTAGACCAATTTTCCAACCTGGATGCAATTGCATAGATGCTTTTTGAAATAAAACACGTCCACTGCGGCGTATCGTAAGTTGGTCTAACTGAATCATATATATTCAAACAAATAAGTTTTGGATGCGGCATTTTAAATGATTCTGTGGTCAACAACCAAAAATTTAAAAATTCTTTCGTGCATAAAAAAGAGCCATCATTTCTGACAGCTCTTTAGTGAATATTTTAAATGAATATATTTATAGAAATTAATCTGTGAATGTCACTTTCGCGATGGCTTTTTTACCCGCTTGAACGATCACTGTTTTGTTTTCTTTAATCGAGAATGATGCATCAACAACATTCCAATCCACTTTAACGGCTCCACGTGAAACAGCATCTTTGGCTTGAGCAGCATTTGAGGTTAAACCTGCAGCGCGAACGATAGAGGCAATAAACATTTCACCACCAAACTCAGCACGTGAAATCGTCACTTCTGGTGTGCCTTCAGGAAGTTCACCTTCAGTAATAATGTTGCCTGCACCTTTGTGTGCATTTGCTGCTGCTTCCGCTCCATGGAAACGTTCAACCAACTCAAGTGCAAGAATTTTCTTCACTTCTTGTGGGTTACGCCCGTCTTCAATCTCTTTCAACAATTGTTGAATTTCTTCGATTGATTTAAAGCTCAACAAATCAAAATAACGCTCGATCAGTGAGTCAGGCATCGAAAGTACTTTTTGGTACATCGCACCGGGTGCATCAAATACACCAATATAGTTACCCAAAGATTTAGACATTTTATTGACGCCGTCTAAACCTTCAAGAATTGGTACCGTAATACAGACTTGTGCTTCTTGGTCATAACGACCTTGCAATGTACGACCCATCAACAAGTTAAACGTCTGGTCTGTACCACCTAACTCTACGTCTGCTTCTAGTGCAACTGAGTCATAACCTTGAACCAATGGATACAAGAATTCATGGATCGCAATCGGTTGTTGGTTGTTATAACGCTTAGTGAAGTCATCACGTTCTAACATACGCGCCACAGTTTGCTGTGAAGCCAATTGAATCAAATCAGCCGCAGTTTTTTGTGCAAACCATTCAGAGTTAAACACCACTTTGGTTTTGTTTGGATCCAAAATTTTGAAGACTTGTTCTTGATAGGTTTTGGCATTTTCTAGAACTTGTTCACGAGACAAAGGAGGACGCGTTGCACTCTTACCTGTTGGGTCACCGATCATGGCAGTGTAGTCACCAATCAAGAAAAACACTTCGTGACCTAAGTCTTGGAATACTTTTAATTTATTGATTAAAACAGTATGACCCAAATGCAAATCAGGTGCAGTCGGGTCAAAGCCGGCTTTAATTTTCAAAGGACGATCTTTTTTCAGTTTCTTTAACAGATCTTCCTCAGAAATAATTTCATGAGTGCCTCGTTGGATGAGGGCAAGTTGTTCTTCAGCTGGCAGGAAATTTGACATCACAAAACCCAAATACGTCAGTTAATCAATTTGTGCGATATACTAACATTTTTTCAGCACAATGCAGGCGAAGTATCTTATATGACATCAATCTATATTGGCGTAATGACTGGAACCAGCATGGACGGCGTCGATTTTGTTGCTGCTTCATTTGATCCTTTACATATTCATGCCACATTGACGCTCCCCTTCGATCCAGATTTACGTGATGAACTGATGGCACTGACATTGCCTGATGACAACGAAATTGATCGCATGGGCAAAGCGGATGTGGCACTTGCACAAATGATTGGTCATGGCATTAATCAATTGATTGCTGAACATCATTTAGATAAAACACAAATTAGAGCCATTGGTTCACATGGTCAAACCATTCGCCATCGTCCTGAACATGGGTTTACCTTACAAATTGGTGATCCGAATATCATCACTGAAATTACCCAGATTCCTGTGATTTCTGATTTTCGTCGCCGTGATATGGCGGCTGGTGGTCAAGGTGCCCCCCTTGTCCCTGCTTTCCATCAAGCCTTATTCCAGCATCCAACCATTCACCGTGTGATTTTAAATCTGGGTGGCATTGCCAATGTCAGTATGCTACCTGCAGGTGATGAAAAAGGTGTTTATGGATTCGATACTGGCCCTGCAAATATCTTAATGGACGCTTGGTGTGAGCGCTATACAGGTCAGCCCTATGATGAAAATGGCAATTGGGCTGCCTATGGAACGCCAATTCGATCCCTACTTGATCGACTTCAAGAACATGAATTTTTTTCAAAAGAACCACCCAAAAGTACCGGTCGAGAAGACTTTAATCTTGATTGGCTGGATGAACAAATCGCAGATTGGCGTAATGATCATCAATATGATGAACTCGAAGATACGCCTGAAAATGTGCAAGCAACATTATTAAAACTCACTACACGCGCCATTAAAAAGGCCATTTATCGTTCAGATTTGGATACAGGTGAAGTATATGTCTGTGGTGGTGGCGCTTATAACTCCCATTTGTTAGAGCAGTTACGCTGGCGTTTACGCAAACACAATTGGTCAGTACAAACTACGACTGCTATTGGGCTATCACCAACATGGGTGGAAGCCACGGCCTTCGCTTGGTTAGCAATGAGATTTATCAATCAGCTTGCTGGAAACTTAGCTGAAGTCACTGGTGCTCAAGGCCCTCGTATTTTAGGCACCATGACTGCTGTGTAACTAACATTGATTCTCTTTTTAAGGTCGAACTTGTTTAACAATCTTCGACCTTTTTTCACTGATTACTGACCTTAATAGCAATTTTATAAGTTCGAAATCTATTTCAATATAAAGCTCATACATGGATATTGAGTGATACAAATAAATGACAACAAAAACAGAGAGAATCACTGAATTTCAACGAGACAATTTAAGCTTTGATGTGATTGATACAGGACCATTAGACGGTCATCCGATTGTGCTTCTACATGGCTTTCCTGAAACAGCAAGTATTTGGAAACAGAGCAGTGATATTTTAAATCAGCAAGGTTTTCGAACTTATGCGGTCAATCAACGGGGTTATAGTTTAAGAGCCCAACCCGTCGGGCGAAAAGCATATGCCATTCAACATTTGGTTGCTGATATTGATCAGCTTTTAGATTTGATCGATCAGCCCGTATCACTGGTCGGACATGACTGGGGAGCCGTTGTGGCTTGGGAGATGGCTTTGCAATATCCAGAGAAGATTAAGCATCTCACTGCGATTTCCGTTCCTCATAAAGTAGCATTTATGCGTTCCTTTTATAGCAGTACGCAACTGATTAAATCTTATTATATTGGCTTGTTTCAATTGCCTTGGGTCCCTGAGTTTTTATTTTACAAACTACCAAAATTTGGAGAAGCATTGCTTAAAGATTCTGGGATGACAAAGCAACAATTAGCAGACTTTAAACAGGAAATGCTGATTGAAAAACGTCTAGGATCATCCCTGAATTGGTACCGTGGATTGCCATTTAGTAGTAGCCGTAATCTTTTCAAGAAAGTGAAAGTACCGACTTTATTTATTTGGGGTAAACATGATTCGGCTATTGTAGAAAAAAGCGTTGATCTAAATCACCAGTATATAGATGCGCCTTATCACGAAGTTCGAATGGATGCCACACATTGGATTCCTGTACAAAATGCGGAAGCGCTGACACATCACATTTTACAATTCATTCGACAATCGCTTCCACAGTCATAAATAATCAAACATTAAAAAAACCCGCATCATGCGGGCTTTTTATATTCAAAGCTTGAATTAGATAGAGAAAGAAGAACCACAACCACATGTCGTCGTTGCATTTGGGTTTTGAACCACAAAACGAGAACCTTCTAAACCTTCTAAATAATCTACTTTAGAACCAACCAGATACTGGTAGCTCAATGAGTCAACCAACATCTTTACATCACCGTTAACGAATTCAGCATCATCTTCGTTTTGGCTTTCAGCAAACTTAAAGCCGTAAGAGAAACCTGAACAACCGCCACCAGTAACGTAAACACGTAACATAAGATCCTGATTCCCTTCGCTGTCACGAAGTTGGCGAACTTTATTCGCTGCATTGTCAGTCAGCTCAAGTGCTTGGGCAGTCATGATGTTTTCCTCAAAATTAGATTGGCTTCAAAATAAAAAGACCATATGCAAAGTATAACATACTCAATATATGGTCATAACTCGAACTTTAAAGTTTATTCTGAGTATTTTTATCAGGATTCAAATAAATCCCAATGACGCTTATTTATAGTTCTCTTCTTGCATACTACATTCGAAGTTTTTAGGTGAGTTCTTACAACGGAATTGCCACAATAACTTCATCATCTGCTTGTTATAAACACCTTGTTTAGTCAATGAAATACGAGATTCTCGCATAAGCTTTTGATAACCAGGTTGATCTCCCGCGGGTACATTCATCCAGTATTTTGCTGGAATATCCGCTTTCATTTTACCTAAGATTTGATTAGCACGAGGTAATTGCGTTTTGATCCAATCACGTGATTTTTGACCATAACCTGCTGGGAATTTATCCGCGCGGATAATCACATTACCTGTGACTTGCAGAATTGGATAATTCACAATTGCACCTTTCGTCCCTAAGCCTTTATGAAGCTCCAGTGGTCTAAATACGGCTGCTGGTGCACCAATAATATCGACCTGTCCATTGTTAAATTTACTACCAAAATTGGTTACGTCAGCGCTGACTGCTTGCGCACCAATTTGTTGAACCATAATTTTTTGCGCTTGGTCATAGTCAAGAACAGCGATTTTTTTACCGGCTGCTTTTGCTACAGTGTTGATACTACGATCACGTACCATTAAATACGCATCACCGACAGGGACGACCCCTGCAACTTCGTAATTGCCTTTCACCATATGCTTGGCAAACGTTGGGCTTGCCAAACCTTGCATCACTTGGACTGCCAATTTTAAATCAGGAATTGCACCAATCGCATCCAAAGAGCCTGTGAAATTGTTAAACTGACGACCACGCATCCCTGTAATGCTGACAGCATCACACTTGCCTGCTTTAAAGTCTTCAGCAATCACGCCCTCGTTTTGACCTACTTTTAATTCAATATCAGCCCCCCACTGCTTTGCAGCGAGTTGATAGTCTTTCATCAAGGCAAATACATCACCATTTTTGCCGACCAAGTCGAATACACACATCACTTGTTTGGCTTGAACTGTAGAAACAGCAGTCATCAAACCTGCAGTCATTAACATTGTTTTTTTTAAATTCATTTTATTCTTCCTTGTTCATCTTTTTTCTTGGTTTTTCAATATGTCAGTATATTGATTTAACGCTGAATAGCTTGATCGAGTTTTATAAAATATGAATATGGCTAAATGAGGCATGTCGTTCTTAAAATTGAATCAATATTTTAAGATTTTTATCGGCTGATCCATCAAGCATACTTTATTTTTAATTAAGAATACGTTCTTTTTATAAATCTACAATGGCAGATGTGACATCAAAATATATAAAAAAATCTTAGAAAATTTCTAAGATTTTTTTAGTTAAATCAAGATTATTCACCGCCAAGTGAACACTCAAAATTGGATTTTTCGACAGAACAACGTGCCTTTTTCAAAACAGACATCATTGAAGGATCGTAAATGCCTTGTTTGGTCAAATCCATACGACCTTCACGAAGTAATTTTTGATATTTCAATTTATCCTCAGGGCTTAAATTCATTTTATATTTGGCTGGAATACTTGATTCTAAGCGATTGATCATGCTGAAACTCTTCGGCAAATTCTTGACAAAATAATCACGAGATTTTTGACCAAAACCTTCAGGAAATTTATCTGGACGAATCACTAAGTCCGCCGTAATTTGCAATACTGGAAAATTAAACATTGCACCATTAGAACCTAAACCTTTTTGAATTTCTAATGGTTTATACGCATAGGCTGGCGCACCGACCATATCAACCTGTCCGTTATTAAATTTTGCGACAAAGTTCGAAATATCAGATGGAACCGCTTGAGCGCCGACACGTTGCACCATAATTTTTTGTGCTGCGTCGTAACTTAAGACTGCAAACTTTTTACCGGCAGCTTTTTCAATTGAATCGATTTTTTTATCCCGTACAAAAATGAAAGCCGAGCCTAGTGGTGCAATACCTGCAACTTCGTATTTCTTACCACCTAAATTCGTCACCATTTTCGCTGCATTACGTTTATCTAATGCAAAAGTAATCGCACGTTTTGCAATTTCATTGCTTGGTGCTCCACCAAGGGAATCAATTGAACCCACAAATTTATTGTATTGGCGAGCACGCATTGCTGTCATAAAAACAGCATCACATTTACCTGCTTTGAAATCATTATCAGCAACTGCTTCGTCCTGACGTGGAACAAGATTAATATCTCCTCCCCATGCTTTTGCAGCCAGCGCCCATTCTTGTGCCATTTGAAATGATTCACCTGATTTTCCAAGTAAATCAAAGACGCACACATCAACTTTTGCTTGTGCTGCAGTAGTAAAGCCAACGGTTGATGCTGCCATTAAAGCCAATGTAATTTTTTTCATTCCTTAGATCCTTATTTTTCTACTATGGATTGATTTCACTTCCAATTTTGCATCATAATCACATTTATGGTTAAAAAATAGAGTTATTACTCTATTTTTTTGTTTCTAAAATTTATAATTTAATTTTTTTTGCATTTTATCTTATTAACCATGCATTTTTGATTATTATTCCCCACCCAATGAACATTCAAAATTGGTTCTTTCAATTGTACATCGCGCACGTTTCAGGACACGCATCATGACTGGATCATAAACCCCACGCTCAGTTAACTCTATACGACCATCTCTTAATAGTTTTTGATATCGAATTTTATCTTCAGCAGATACATTTTGCTTATAACGTGCAGGAATTTCAGCCTCCAATCGGCGAATGGTATTCATTGCTTTAGGTAACTGCCGAAGTGACCATGCTCGAGAGTTTTGTCCAAAACCCTCAGGGAATTTATTTTGTCGAATAATTAAATTCCCTGTGACATTAATGAGAGGAAACGTAAACATTGCACCGCTTTTAGCTAGACCTTTATAAATTTCAAGAGGTTTGAACGCATAAGCAGGCGCTGCAATTGAATCAACTTCTCCCCGATTAAATTTAGCTACGAACGTTGAAATATCAGAAGGCACACCAATAGCCCCAACACGCTCAATTGCAATTTTTTGTGCAACATCGTAGTGTAAATAGGCAAACTTCTTACCGATGCCTTTTTCAATCGTGTCCATCGAACGATCACGGACAAAGATATAAGCAATACCTAAAGGAGCGATTGCAGCAACCTCAAATTTTTCACCTTTTATGGTCGTGACCAGACGCTTTGCATTTCTTTGATCCAATGCATAAGATATTGCACGACGTGCAATATCATTCGATGGGACCCCCCCTAATGCATCAATTGAGCCTGCAAATTTATTATACTCACGGGAACGCATCGTCGTCATAGCGACAGCATCGCATTTCCCATTTTTGAAATCACGATCAGCTTGTTCTTCTTTTTGATAGGCAACAAGTTTCACATCAGCACCCCAATTTTTGGATGCAAGCGCCCACTCCTCCATCAGCTTGTAAGACTCACCTGCACGCCCGAGCAAGTCAAAAATACACACTGTTTGCTCCGCTTTGGCTACATTCGAAAATAGTAAGGTGGTGAGAGCCGTTAATAATATTTTTTTGGCATTCATTGCGAGATAATCCATCAAATTTATTTTTATTTATGCACTAATATTCACACGAGAAGATTCTTACATCTATTATTAAGTAAATATTAAATATAACTTAAGTATAGTGAATAAATACGCTTATTCATTACTATTCTTCGAAAGAGATTAATTTTTAAATTTAATTTTGTCTATTTTTTTGTGACCATTCACACATTTTCTATCTGATTTATCAACGTGCACAAAAAAAGCATCCCAAAGGATGCTTTTTTGAACTTTTTAAGACTTATGCGTCAATATCTGCATTCAAAGCATTTTCTTCAATAAAGGCACGGCGTGGTTCCACATCATCGCCCATCAAACATGCAAACATACGATCAGCCTCAATCGCATCTTGAATAGTCACTTGAAGCATATTACGGTTTTCAGGATCCATTGTCGTTTCCCAAAGTTGATCCGCATTCATCTCGCCCAAACCTTTATAGCGCTGGATCATCATGCCACGACGAGAATCTGCCAAAATATGCGCCCAAGCATCATGGAAAGTCACAACATTGATTTTTTTGTCACCTTTTTGAAGGAATGCACCTTCTTCAAGCAACGTGAACCAACTTTTTGAGTTTTGTAGTAAACGCTTATACTCATTAGAAGCCAACAAGCCTTGATCCAATAAATAATGGTGTGGCAGGTTATGAACGTAAACCGTTACACGTGGCCAGAAGTGAGTCACTTTAGAACCATCTGCATGCTCTTTATCAAAGCTTTCAAGACTAATTTCTGGACGTAAACTTGGTTGCGTTTTTTCAATCGCTAAACGTAATTTCTCAGACCAATCTGATACATAAGCTTCATCATGGTTTTGATCAAGTTTGAACGCATCCAAGCCCAGTAAGCCATCCAATAAACTTGCAGGATAACGGACTGTTAATCGCTTTAAGCTCTTTTGAGACGTCTGATAATCTGCAATCACGCTTGCTAATGCTTCACCACGAATCGCAGGTGCTTCACCACTGACATGTAACTCAAGCTCATCAATCGCATTCGAGATGAGATAGCTCTCTAATGCATCATTATCTTTGATGTACTGCTCTTGTTTACCTTTCTTCAACTTATACAATGGTGGTTGTGCAATATAGATATAACCACGTTCTACAAGTTCAGGCATTTGACGGAAGAAGAAGGTCAACAGCAGCGTACGAATGTGCGAACCATCGACGTCGGCATCGGTCATGATGATGATTTTGTGATAACGTAATTTATCTGGATTATATTCTTCACGACCAATACCACAACCGAGTGCAGTAATGAGCGTTCCAACCTCTTGAGAAGAAATCATCTTGTCAAAACGGGCACGTTCCACGTTAAGGATTTTACCTTTCAACGGCAGAATCGCTTGCATCTTACGGTTACGACCTTGCTTCGCTGAACCGCCTGCAGAATCACCCTCGACTAAGTAAAGTTCTGATAAAGCTGGATCTTTTTCTTGGCAATCCGCCAATTTACCTGGCAGGCCTGCAATGTCTAAAGCACTTTTACGACGTGTCATTTCACGTGCTTTACGCGCAGCATCACGTGCACGTGCAGCATCAATGATTTTTCCAGCAATCGCTTTTGCTGCTTGCGGGTTCTCAAGCAAGTATTCAGAGAACGATTTATTCATCGCCTGCTCAACCGCAGACTTCACTTCACTAGAAACCAATTTTTCCTTGGTTTGCGAAGAGAATTTCGGATCTGGCACTTTCACAGAAACAATCGCCGTTAAGCCTTCACGTGCATCATCACCAGAAACAACAACTTTTTCTTTCTTCAAGATATTTTCGCTATCCATGTAGTTGTTCAAACCACGTGTTAATGCCGCACGGAAACCTGCTAAGTGAGTACCACCATCTTTTTGAGGAATGTTGTTAGTAAAGCAACGTACGTTTTCTTGATAGGTATCATTCCACTGCAAGGCAACTTCAACACCAATGCCGTTATCTGCCTGTACTGTAAAATGGAAAATTTCATTCAAATGCGTTTTACCCACATTGATGTATTTTACAAACTCAGATAAACCACCTTCGTAGTCAAAAACATGCTCAGCAGCAATACGTTCATCACGTAGAACAATACGAACACCCGCATTTAGGAATGACAATTCACGTAAACGACGGGCTAAAATATCAACATTAAAAATCGTTTGTGAGAAGGTCAATTCACTTGGATAGAAACGTACAGTTGTCCCCGATGTTTCAGTTTCACCAATCACTTTCAAAGGATAAACTGGATCACCATGTTGGTATTCTTGTTGGTGAATTTTCCCTGCACGATGAATCGTCAATTCTAATTTTTTAGACAACGCATTGACAACCGAAACACCTACACCGTGTAAACCACCCGATACTTTATAGCTGTTGTCATCAAATTTACCGCCGGCATGAAGAATCGTTAAAATCACTTCAGCCGCAGATACACCTTCCTCTGAGTGAATATCAGTAGGAATACCACGACCATTATCAGATACGCTAACAGATTCATCTTCATGGATCGTTACACAAATTTCGTCACAGTGACCAGCAAGTGCTTCGTCAATGGCATTATCTACAACCTCGAACACCATATGATGTAGACCTGAACCATCGTCAGTATCACCAATATACATCCCTGGGCGTTTTCGAACTGCATCTAAGCCACGTAATACTTTGATACTAGAGGAGTCATAAGTATTTTCATTGGTTTGTTCTGTTTGAGAAGCAGTTTGATCTTCTGAACTCATGGTTTCTCCCTAGCGAAAAAGGTTTATCCAAATATGGGTAAAAAAACTTAAAATATCATTGCACAACGACGTGAACTTGCCCGTTATCAACATTGAATAATTGGTAGGAAATAGACAGATCATGTAAATGCTTTTTTACTGATTCATGGTCTAATGTGGTCATAAAAACTTGACTACCAAGTTGGCTCAATCGCTCAATCAACCGTTGCTGTGCGGTTAAATCTAATTCTGCTGTCACATCATCTAATAATACCACAGTTTCCTTATTACAAGCATGAAGCATTGCAATCTGTGACAGTTTTAAAGCCATGATCAATAGCTTTTTTTGCCCCCGTGACAGCACCACATCCGCATCCCCTGTCGGGGTTTTCAACCTTAAATCTGCGCGATGAGGGCCATACTCGGTATATCGTCGGTCAACGTCTTTTTGATGATACTGGATCAAGTCATTCGCCAAACCATTTTCAGTATGAAAGCCTGACACATAGTCTAATTCTATACTGAGATCCGGCAGTAGTTGAGTTAACACCTCATACAAAAAAACTTTCCACTGCTCTACGATTTCGACCCGTTGCGAATGCAAAATTTCACCATATTCGCTGAGCATTTTGTTCCACGGCTCTAAGTCATTCAATGTTAAATTTCGTTTTGTTTTTAACAGGCTGTTACGTTGCTTTAACGCTCGTGA
The DNA here is from genome assembly GCF_059515865.1 of Acinetobacter sp. CY73. Classification (NCBI taxonomy): domain Bacteria; kingdom Pseudomonadati; phylum Pseudomonadota; class Gammaproteobacteria; order Moraxellales; family Moraxellaceae; genus Acinetobacter; species Acinetobacter sp. CY73. Next base: position 21,069 of record NZ_JCAKMZ010000026.1, read on the forward strand.
ATAGTATTGCCAAGCATGATAAAATTCGGGTTCCACGTGAAACATGAGCCAATCTAAAAGTTGACGACGAGGCTTTGGACCATGATCAATAATATCTGTACTGAGTGGATCAATCAGTTGTAAAGGTAAAATCTTAGCCAGTTGACCTTGTGTCGCTACTGAGTCGCCATTGACCTTAATGAGTTGCTCACCCGAAAGCATTTTCTGCATACCAATTTTTTCAGTCGCTGACTGCGCAAAAACTACCGCATCATTACATTGGTTCTGAATATAGTTTTTGGGAATATGGGTACGAAAAGAACGTCCTGTTGCAAGCAGATGAATCGCTTCTAGTATCGAGGTTTTGCCTGATCCATTTTGTCCATAAAAAACATTAAACGGTTGCAACCCATGGAGCGCAACCGTTTTTAAATTTCTTACTCGCTGTATATTTAAACGCTGAATATGCATAGCGAATGAAATATCCTAAGCTTATACACGCATAGGCATGACTACATAGGTTTGATCTTTGTGAGATGGATCTTGTACCAATACCGATTGGTTTGCTTCAGTCATTGTCATCAATACATCATCCCCATCCAATACACTGAGTACATCGAGAATGTATTGCGCATTGAAAGACATTTCCATTGAAGTATTGTTGTACTGAATAGCAATATCTTCAACCGCTTCATCTTGCTCTGGGTTATTTGCACGCAACTGTAAAGAATCTTCGTTGAATTGCAGAAATACACCGCGTAATTTTTCATTACTTAAAATTGCAACACGCTGCAAAGATTGCTTAAAGACATCATGTGCAATCGTGACAGTTTTATCACCACCACGTGGAATCACACGACGATAATCTGGGAACTTACCATCGATGAGTTTGGTGGTAATTCGGACAGTAATCGCAGGCTGTTCTTTGTCACGACTTTCAGTTTGAAGCGTTACATTTAACAACTCACGCCCAATCAACAAACTGAGTTGTTTATCTTCAACACTTAAAAGACGCTGTAACTCACCGACTGCTTTACGTGGAACAATGGCTTGCACCAATTGTGTCGCATTGGACTGCGCCAAAGTTTCGCACAATGCTAAACGGTGACCGTCTGTAGTAACTGAGCGCAATTGATTTTGATCGATCTCTAACAAAGTCCCTGTTAAATAAAAACGAACATCTTGAACCGCCATTGCAAAAGACGTTTTTTCAAATAGACGTTTTAGTTCACGTTCAGTCACTTGAACCTGAGTACCTTGCGTATTTTCATTGCTCAGTAATGGATAATCTTCAGCAGGTAAAGTACCCAAAACAAATCGACTATTGCCAGATTTTAAAATACAACGCTGATCTTCAGAAATTTGTAAATCAATGAGTGCTGCTGTTGGCAAAGACTTACAAATATCCATGAGTTTACGCGCGGGAACAGTTGTATCGCCAGCTTCTAAACATGCGCCTTCAGCCAAAGTGGTACTTGCCACCAATTCAACCTCTAAGTCTGAACCCGTGATGGTCAAAGCCTGTTGAGTCACTTGAATTTTAACGTTTGAAAGAATGTTTAACGTGTGACGACGCTCAACAGCACCGACAACGTGAGATAAAACATTAAGTAAGCTTTCTTTCGCGATCTTCAAACGCACAGTGGAATTCCTCTAAAACAGAATATTTGGTATTAAAAAATATTTTTTAATTCTGTACTATGCGGTAGATTATACCGCATTGCAAGAATAGAATTTAATCAAAAATCAACTTTGAAGTAGTCGCAATAGGTTCTTGTAATCCTCATTAAAAATAGGATCTTCAGCTCTTAAACTTTGCACTTTTTCACAAGCATGCATCACCGTACTGTGATCACGACCACCAAATGCCATGCCAATTTCAGGAAAACTATCCCCCGTCAGTTCACGAGCCAAGCCCATCGCCAACTGACGTGGACGAGCGAAAATTCGCGTACGTTTTGGTCCCACCAATTCTTTCAATGGTACACGGAAGTATTCACTCACGACACGCTGAATATTTTCAGTACTGATGGTTCTTGCACGGATGGCCAAAACATCTTTCAATGATTCTCGCACTACTTCTAAATCAATTGGTGTACCTTTAAAACGAGATATCGCAACAACTTTATTGAGTGCACCTTCTAATTCTCGTACATTGGCAACCACCTGCTGTGCAATAAATAATGCACAATTTCGAGGTAAATCAATATTGTTGCTTTCCGCTTTTTTGAGCAAAATTTCAATACGTGTTTCAATATCTGGTGGCTCTACACCCACAGATAATCCCCAAGAGAATCGGGAGACTAAACGAGGATCAAGTTCAGTGAGTTCTTTTGGATAACGGTCTGAGGTTAAAATAATTTGTTTCGATTCATCCAATAAAGCATTAAACGTATAAAAAAACTCAACCAAACTTGCTTCTTTTCCAGCCAGCAAATGAATATCGTCGACCAGCAAAAGATCTAAAGAACGACAATTCTTTTTAAATTCTTCAACTTTACCTTTCTGCAATGAACTTACAAAATCTTGCACAAAGCTTTCAGCGGTCATATACATGACGCGCGCATTCGGTTTGGCTTGTAATAATGCATTACCCACGGCTTGCATCAAATGTGTTTTACCTAAACCCGTTGGTCCGTATAAAAACAGCGGATTATGCTGAGACTCGCCCAACTGGGTTAAAACTTTACGACAAGTTTCTGCTGCCATTTGGTTTGAACGCCCTTCAACAAACAGGGCAAAATTAAATAACGGATTGAGTAAGCGTTTTTTTGAGTGTTTAGTATTTGCAACATCTGACTCTTTTTCTTTTTTTACTTTGTTTGATGAGTTAATTGCAGGTACAGATTCTAATGCTGATGTCGTTGTTGCAGGTTGCTCACTGGCAGATAAAATTGCACCTGGACGTGAATCGACTAAAATTTCAATCTTTTTAACTCGACCTTCAGAAAGCTGCTCAGCCAGGATTGTTATTAACTCAAGATGATGTTCTTGAATATAACGAGTCCAATAGGGATTAGGAGCATAGAGTTTTAATACACCCTCTACTTCTTCCGCGATCAAAGGACGAATCCACATCGCAAAGACATTATCAGAGAGCTCTTGTCGCAAGCGAGTTAAGCAGTCCGTCCATAGCATGTGAAATCCCCTTTCTGTTTGAATTTAAAAAAACACCCTGAGCTATCAGGGGTTGCCATCATAACCAAGTTATCCACATCTGTCATGATAATTTCACATTGGAGTTAATAATTAATCATTAAATAGATTTGAATTTAAATTTAAAAGGGCGTGTGGATAAGGTTACACACATGCTGTGGATAAATATTTTACCTAAGTTACCCCCAATTTGTTTTGTTTATAAAAACAGGGTTATCAACAATCAAACTCATTGTTTATTAAAAGTAAAACAGCCTTTTCCACAGAAAAAAAGCCCCCTAATAGTAATAAATTTAAATTTATAAATTTGAATTTATATAATAACAAAGCTACTTTCTGTGGATATCCTAAGCAAATGAATTTAAATTCAAAAAAGTTATGCATAATTAAAACCAATCTAGGTATTGTGGGTATCTTTGTGTATATCATTGTTATTAACTATTTAATTTTAGTTTTTTCATATATTTACACTGTGCACTTTTGTTTAATTTAACAAAATATGATTTAAACTGAGTACACCCTCTTCTGGATACTTAGATTAGCTAATTTATGTAACATTCTCTTCAATTGATTGACAGCACAAACAATGCACAATACAATCGCGAACCTTTATAGAACACCAATTTTGGAGTTTCAAAATGAAACGTACTTTTCAACCTTCTGAATTAAAGCGTAAACGTGTTCATGGTTTCCGCGCTCGTATGGCAACTAAATCTGGTCGTCAAGTTTTAGCTCGTCGCCGTGCTAAAGGTCGTCATAGCTTAACTGTATAATTCAGTTAACTTGATCGACGAGTTGGGTCTTATGACATCTTATAGTTTTAGTCCAGAGGTTCGTATCCGCTGTGCTGCTGACTATAAATGTGTATTTGATGATGCGCTTTTTAAAGTGCATCAACCCCATTTCTTGTTTTTAGCAACATGTACTAAACAGCCTAAAAGCCGTTTAGGAATTGTTGTTGCTAAAAAGAAAGTGCGTAGAGCACATGAACGAAATCGAATAAAACGTATTGCTCGAGAAAGCTTCCGCTTACATCAGCACGATCTAGATTTATTGGATATTGTGGTCATGCCTAAATCAGGTATAGATGCAGTTGCCAATGTTGATTTGCATAAGCAATTAGAATTCGCTTGGCAAAAACTACAACGACTAGTCAAAAAACATCAAAAAATAGCTGTACCTTCCCCTCAAAATTAGAGATGGCCAATGGATCGTTTATTGCATTGGTTGATTCGTTTCTATCAAATTGCGATTAGTCCGCTCCTTGGACCACGTTGTCGTTATATTCCAACTTGTTCTCAATACTCGTTAGAAGCAATTCATACGCATGGCTCTATTCGGGGTGTATGGTTAGCTACCAAGCGTGTATGTCGATGTCACCCCTGGGGTGGAACTGGTTATGATCCTGTGCCGAAGAAACCAATTCGTTTTATTTCATTTCAGCAAATAGATTCTAAAATGACTCATGTTCATGTACCCTTGCGTGAGCGTTTTTTGAACCAAAATCACTCTAACCATTTGGGGTAATCGATATGCAACAATGGGCCAGGTTTGCAATTCTCGGGGCCATGTTTGTCACCGCATATTTGCTTATTTTAGCTTGGCAAAAAGATTATGGTCATGCTGACACTGCTGTACAGTCTAAACCGGCTGCAGTTGTTGCTCATGATGTATCTGCAGACTTGCCAAATAGCCAAGCAACAGCGGTCGCAGCGTCTGACATTCCGCAAGCAAATATTGCTACTGAACAACAAAATACAGTTGCACCTACCGCTTCTGTAAACCAACAACTGATTTCAGTACAAACTGATCTTTACCATGTTTGGATTAGTCCAAAAGGTGGTGATATCGTACGTATTGAACTTCTCAACCATGACAAAAGTAAAAACAGCGATGAATCTTTTGTTATGCTGGAAAATGATGCTAAACGTACTTACGTAGCTCAATCAGGTTTGATTGGTTTAAATGGACCAGACAGCAGTCGTAGCGGTCGTCCTACATACGAATTTGAAAAAACCACGTATACGCTTGCTGATGCTAAAGCTTTGACTAAAAAAGAAGGTCAAGCAGAAAAAGTACTTTCAGTACCGATGGTATTGAAAACAGCAGATGGCGTAGAAATTATCAAGACCTTCACTTTCAAGCAAGGTGAATACCCAGTTAATGTAAGCTATCAGGTGGTGAACCGTAGTGCGCAAAACTGGCAGGGTCAGATGTTTGGTCAGCTCAAACGCGATAACTCTGAAGATCCAGGCAAGACGGACCAAGGTATCTTTACGCTTGGTACATTCTTAGGAGGGGCTTGGGGCACACCTGACGAACAATACAACAAACTCAAATTTGATAACTTTACTGAAGAAAAACTGAATGTAGAAGCTCAAGGTGGTTGGGTTGCAGTTGTTCAACATTATTTCGTCAGTGCTTGGGTTCCAGGTCATTTTGGTACACAGCCTTATTCAGCGAAATTGGAATCACGTAATTCTCCAGATGGTATGAATATCATTGGTTTTACGTCTCCAACAATTAATGTACCTGCTGGCAAAACCATGACAGTCGATGCAACATTCTACTCAGGTCCAAAAATTCAATCTGAGTTAAAGGATTTGGCTGCGGGTTTAAACCAAACTGTTGATTATGGTTGGTTATGGCCAATCGCTAAGTTATTGTTCTTAGGCTTGCAATTTTTCCATGGCATCGTGGGCAACTGGGGCTGGTCAATTATCTTATTGACGATCTTGGTGAAATTGATTCTTTGGCCATTGTCGTCTAAGAGCTATCGTTCAATGGCGAAAATGCGTGTGATTGCTCCTGAAATGCAGCGCATGAAAGAAGAGTTTGGTGAAGACCGTATGCGTTTCTCTCAAGAAATGATGGCGCTTTACAAACGCGAGCAAGTTAACCCACTTTCTGGTTGCTTACCACTCCTTCTGCAAATGCCAATTTTCTTAGCATTGTACTGGGTGCTTATGGAGTCTGTAGAACTTCGTCATGCACCGTGGTTGGCTTGGATTCAAGATTTGTCTGCAATGGATCCATGGTTCATCCTGCCATTGTTGATGGGTGTAACGATGTATGTTCAACAAATGTTGAACCCTCAACCTGCTGATCCAATGCAAGCGAAAGTGTTCAAGTTTATGCCGATCATTTTCACTGTATTTATGTTGTTCTTCCCTGCTGGCTTGGTGTTGTACTGGATTGTCAACAACAGTATTACCATCTTGCAACAAGGTATGATCAATAAATCAGTTGAAAAACAAAGCGCTGAGAAAAAAGCGAATGAAGTCACCTAAGGGTTGCTGAATAGCTGAATCGATCCGCTTAAGATGATATTCTTAAGCGGATTTTTTATTGCCAAATTTTGAGAAGATTTCATGACGACTCCCCAGCATCTAACCACTATTGCTGCGATTGCAACTCCGCCTGGTCGCGGTGGCGTCGGGGTAATTCGTCTGTCTGGACCTAAAGCGTATGCGATTGCAGAGGCACTGACACAAAAGACTTTGCCCCAATCTCGATTTGCTGGATTTCGTCATTTTTATGATGAACAAAATGAAATTATGGATGAGGGGTTGGTGATTTGCTTTCCAAATCCAAACTCATTTACGGGTGAAGATGTTGTTGAGTTACAGGGCCATGGTGGTCCAGTGATTCAAAATGCATTATTGGGACGCTTATTGGCTTTGGGTGCGACCGCAGCTAAAGCAGGTGAATTTTCGATGCGTGCTTTTGAAAATGGCAAAATGGATTTGGTTCAAGCCGAAGCCATTGCTGATTTGATTGATGCGAGTTCACAGGCAGCTGCACGTTCAGCAGTTCGATCTCTGCAAGGCGCATTTTCTAGCAAAGTGAATACCGTTTTAGAAAAACTGATTCATTTGCGTTTGCATGTTGAAGCAGCCATTGATTTTCCTGAAGAGGAAATTGATTTCTTAGCTGATGGGAAAATTCTTTCACTGCTAGAAGACGTTCAAAGTTCGGTGTCGCAAGTGCAACAATCCGCACGTCAAGGTCAGTTGCTTCGTGAAGGCTTACAAGTTGTGATTGCAGGTAAACCAAATGCGGGTAAATCAAGTTTATTGAATGCTTTAGCTGGTGTTGAACGTGCCATCGTGACAGATATCGCTGGTACGACGCGTGATGTGCTGCATGAAAAGATCACGCTGAATGGTTTGCCGATTACGTTGACGGATACGGCAGGTTTACGAGAAACAGGCGATGTGGTGGAAAAAGAAGGGATTCGTCGTGCCATTAAAGAAATTGAAAATGCCGATTTGTTGCTGTTGGTCTACGATTTGAGCCAAGGTGAAGATCCGCTTGCTTTAGCGCATAACTATTTTGCAGAACATATTGAACCTAAGCGTTTGATGCTGATTGGGAATAAATGTGATGTCACAAATCAAGTATCAGAATTGTCCGATTTGAATGGTTTTAGGCATATCACGGTGTCGGCTAAGCAAGAAACGGGCGTTCAGGCGCTCATAGAGACGATTACAGCGCATGCAGGCTTCCAACCTGAAGAAGATACCTTTATTGCGAGAACACGCCATCTGGATGCAATGAAGCGCACACAGGTTTATCTTGCAGAAGCCCATGAGCAACTCACAGTGTATAACGCAGGTGAGTTGGTCGCTGAATCTTTACGTCTTGCTCAAAATGCTTTAGGTGAGATCACGGGTGACTTTAGTGCGGATGATTTACTTGGAAAAATCTTTGGATCATTTTGTATTGGTAAATAAAATTTAGTTACTAATGTAAAATTTGCAATGAAGAAGCTGACTCATGTCAGCTTTTTTAGTCTTCGCGTTATGCTTTGTTAAGTCCGATGTACTTGTTGGAAAATTATGCTTAAGGTGTTATCAAATTTAGTTTAGAGAGAATGAAAAATGAAAAAAACACCGATGATTGTCACGGCTATATTGATGGCTTTAACCACAAATGTTTGGGCGGGAAGTTCTGATCAAAAAGTGATTGATCAAGCAGCTAAAAATAGCGTGACTGTGGCGCAAGCAACAAGTTTGGCTGATGAGACAGCCGTTAGTCTTACAGGAACGATTATTCGTCATATTCAGGCAGATCATTTTGAATTGAAGGATGAAACAGGCTCTATTCATGTTGAAGTGGATGACAAACTTGCTTCAATCCATCAGCTTAAAGCGGGTACCAAAGTCAAAGTGTACGGCGAAGTGGATACACATCGTGAAAAAGCTACAGATATTGAAGTGTATAAAATTGAGATTTTAAAATAATATTTTTAAACGAGTGCCTATTTCTTCAAGTTTAAAAATGAACAATTGCATAGGTATATCGAGGATCAGTGTTTGGCTTTAGCTCCTCACTGATCCTTCTTTCATGCGTTCTACAATATTTTTGTGTCGAAAAAATAAAATCAGAAACAATAGACCAATACTGATACAAAAAATAATGACAGCGGGTGTTAGACCGAAATGATCTGCCAAATAACCCACCGCAAGAATCGGTAAAATCGTACCTAAATATGCAACAAATAGGTAGGTTGACATCACTGCAGCGCGGTTTTCTAAGGTCGTCATTTGGTGAATGAGCCCAAAAGCACCCAAAAGTGTTAGTCCATGTCCAATACCAAATAAAATATCGCTGACAAAGAACAAAAAACTCAATTTGAACCACATACATAAGATAAGCATGAATAAGCTGAGGGTGCTGACAAAAATTCCATAATTTAAGCTTTTCACTGGTCGAAGCGAGCGTGCAAAAAATTGAACAAATGCTGAAATAAATAAGATGGTTGTAATCGCTACACCGCTCACCAATGGACCATGCCAAGGTAAAATATCTTTCACAAATGAGGGAGATAACGATGCAAATAAACTAAAAGCAGCAAAAACACAAAATGCACTAACGCTCATGATCCAAAAGTGTGGACGATGTTCGTTGTTGGGTTGTAATAGTTTCGGAGAAAAGCTAAAAGGCTGAACGTCAAAAGGCTGTGCTTTAAGAAAAAATAGACCGAATAAGCTAAGAATCGAGCCAATCACAATCGGAATATAAGGGCTGACCAAGGGTGTTGACGAAAACTGGGCAATACTTCCACCCACAAGTGGTCCCAAGCCAAAACCAATTGACGTGATGATTGAACTGAGTTGAGGGGCAATATGTTTATGGGAATCTGGGACATTTTGGATTAAGCCTAATAATGCCGATGTGGTCATCAAACCTGATGCAATACCGATAATAAAGCGACCAATGCTTAGCCAAAGTGCATTTTGCGCATATATTGAAAATATCAATCCAATGATGATGAAAACCAATCCAATTTGCATGGTTTTGACATAACCAATCGTATTACTGGTTCGACCCAAAAACAGCAATGTGGTTAAGCAACCAAACATGTACGACACAAAAATCAGCGTAATATCACTCGGCATCAAATTCCAGAGATGCTGATAAATGGGATAGAGTGGGCTGGCTAAAGCTGTGCCAATTGTCCCAATACATAAAGCGAAGCTCACCAGTATAAAGGGTTGCCATGTTTGTTGATTTTTCATGAATATGTCGCTAGAGATGAGTTGTTTTAAAGCACTCATTTTTAAGATGATATTGAGCTTATATCTCACTAAGTTAATCCAAAATCGAATCACTCCGATGAACTTAGGCTGCTATGTTTGACGAATTTCAGCATAAATCATTCATTTGTAAATTTCAGTACTTATATTCAGAACAGATTATTCCAGAATTATAATGTTTCACGTGAAACACTAGTTGAATACCTGTTATGTAAAATTTTGGGATTAAATGATAAATTTTCAGCCCCTTTTAAGCATTCGGCAGTAAAATCATTCTATGATTTCACATGAGCCCCCATGTAATGAAAAAGACTTTGTTGATCATCACGACCCTGTTTTCAACATGGGCCAGTGCCGATATTGAAACAGTGAAAAAAAACTTAGCACAGCATTATCCCAATATAAAAATTGAAAAGATTCAAAAAACAGAAATGACAGGTTTATATAGTGGGGAATATGATCAGCAAGTGGTGTATTTGAATGAAAATGCCCAACATCTCTTTATTGGTTCGATGATCCGTTTAAAAGATCAAAAAAATCTAACCAAAGAATTGGTACTGTCTCAAAACTCAGTCGATTTTCAAAAGTTGCCTCTTCAAGATGCAATTAAAAGTGTCAGGGGGAATGGTAAGCGTCAGCTTGCCATCTTTTCTGACCCAAATTGCCCATATTGTAAGACGCTTGAAGGTCATTTGAGTCAGCTGACAGATGTCACGATTTATACTTTTATTTATCCAATTAAATCGCAATCTGTAAAGCCTTCTAAACAAGTTTGGTGTTCGAACAGTAAGGCTTTAGCATGGCAAAATTTGATTCAAAAAACGATAAAACCGACTGCGTCAGCACAATGTGAAAATCCGATTGAACGTAATTTAGCTTTGGGAAAACGATTAGGTCTACAAGGCACTCCAGTGATTATTTTTTCAAATGGATTTAAATTGACAGGTGCTTATCCAGCTCAAGATATTGAAAAAATGTGGAAACAGCTTGGTTTATAAAATTCTAAACATCATCTAACTTTAAACATCATCTAACTCTAAAGATCATCTAATTAAAGATGATCGGACTAAACAACAATGCACTGAGATGTTCTTCATTAGATGAATATTAGAATTTTTTAGGCATTGTTTAACGGCTGTTCTTATTAGAAATAAAGCACATCTATCGGGTGCTTTATTTATTTGCTATTTCTTCAATCTAAGTTTAACAAATTAGTTTTTCTTGACCACTAAATTGTAAATAAAGAGTACGATAATCGCGCCAATCACAGAAGCAATAAATCCTGCTGAAGAACCTTCTGGATACAGACCAAGTAAACGACCACCATAAGTAGCAAGTAGCGCCCCAACGATCCCTAAAAGGGTGGTCACAATAAAACCCGCTTTATCTTCACCTGGATGAATAGCGCGTGCTATGAGACCTGCAATAAAACCGATAACGATGGTAACAATGAGAGACCACATAAACATTCTCCTTGATTATTCTTCAAATTTTAATGTGTACAGGAAATGGAGTTGGTAACTTCATCATCGGTTTTTTCATAATGAGTGCATAGGGACAGATTGATAATTAATGTTGTTTTTTTGTTCGAGGTGATGTTGCAGAAAAATTTTTTAAATAAAAAAGCGACCGAAGTCGCTTAGAGATATTGGCTGAGATCGATTGACTGTATTACAGACCAATTTCACCAATAAATGGAATGTGACGATATTTTTGATCGTAATCCAGTCCGTAACCTACGATGAATTTATCTTCAACTTCAAAACCAAGGAATTTTACTTCAAGTTCAATTTCACGGCGTGAAGGTTTACTCACCAAAGTACACAGTTGAATTGAGTTTGGTTGACGCGTTTCTAAAATTTCTAATACTTTGCTCAAGGTATTGCCTGAGTCAATAATATCTTCAATGACTAGCACGTCTTTACCGCGAATTTCACCATCTAAATCTTTTAAAATTTTGACATCACGTGAAGATGTAGTACCACCGCCGTAGCTGGATACAGTCATAAAATCAAGCTCATGCGGTTTGCTAATCGTGCGACATAAATCTGCCATGAAAATAACAGAACCGCGAAGTAAGCCAATCAGAACCAATTCTTTATCACTGGTTGCATAATGAGCATTAATCTGTGTACCGAGTTCTAAGACTTTTGCTTGAATTTCTTCAGCAGAAATCATGACTTTCATTTCAACGGTCATGGGTAGATACCTAAAACAACAATTCAAAAATTAAAAAAGGCGTTGACTTGCAACACCTGTAATATGCGTTAATTTTAAAACATATCGAATCTAGATGCATTACTTTTACTCATAGAATATGTAAGTTTTGCTGATCTAGTGTGCGTCACGTTTTAAAATGACAGCACAAAGGATAAACAAGCTTCCCATTAAAATATATTTTTTCTTAGATGATTTCTTTTTACTGAGTTTGTTTTTTGGTTCAGCTGACATGAGACACCTTCGTTAATTTTTGGGATAAAAATAGGATGCAAATGATCTGATTCATATTGAATGGATCTGTATTTTTAACATAGGGATGTCTCGTCATGTGTAGTGTTATTGAATAATTGAGTTTAGTTTTTCGATAAATTAGTGTGGAAATTGACTTTAATTTTTAAACGTGAATGCGTAAAGTATGTGCAAACTTAAAATGAGATAACAATATTTATGTATTTTTGGAATACCAAAGCACTAGCACACGAGCTCTCAGCCAATACGCTTGAAAAAAAACATTATAAGAATTACTACTTAATGACCGCTTTGCTGGTCACTGTTGTTTATTACTATGGGATGTATTCACCTTATTACGATGTACGCGTGATTGGGGTTGAAGGCATTGTGACACTTTTGATCATGGGTGTTGGTATTCACAGTGCTTACAAAGCCAATGGTGGTGATGACGGTGAACACTTTGTAAGTCGTATTACAGCTTTGTCATTTCCTATCTTGGTACAGACCACCGTTGCAGGTGTGATCTTTGGCTTAATTTTATTGGCTGCATATTACGGTTTAAATGTAGATCAAACCAAATTTGACCAATGGTATGAATGGTTGATTTCTGCATTTACCATTTTTTTACAGATTTTATTTTTCACACGTTTGATTGCTTATATGAAACGAGTCAAAGAACATACCATTTAATGTTTAAACCTGATAAAAAAGCGACTGATTGAGTCGCTTTTTTTATCGATGAGAACATGGAAATATTCAGGAATCAGTCGTCATTCGACAAAATAATGCGCGGCAAAATGTGCATCATTACCAATCACATCGTACACGTCTTCACGGATGGATAATCCTGAACATTCATCACCGACCATCCATAAGCCTAAAGTGGGTAACATACCTTCATGGAGTGGCGTTGGCGCCCATTTCTGCATGATGTAGCCATACTTATCATAGTCTTCAAAATGGAAGCTACCAGAAGCTTCTCCGCAATCCACATTGTTTTGAATAATGTGAATATTCGCCCCTTCCCTCGCCAAAATGGGTTTACGAACCCATTTTCCATTGAATCGGTCATTGGGATTAAAAGCATGGCTTTCAAGTAATAAGGGATGATTTGGAAATTGCTTCCAAAGCGCTACTAAAATGGCTTTATTGGACAGTAACATTTTCCAACACGGTTCAATCCACTGTGTATCAGGTTTGATAAATGTGGAGAAATGCTCTTCCCAAATCCATTCCCATGGATAGAGTTTGAATAGATGATGGATCGCTTGATCATTTAAATCGACAAACTGAGTTTGATCCCAGCCCAAATTTTCCATAGAAAGTTCGCTGACATTCAAACCGGCTTGGAAGGCAGTATCCATCAAGTATTCTAAATTGCCCCAATCCTCTCGCCCTGCTTCTTGGCAAGCAGCAAAATGGACTAAGGTTTTTGGTACAAAAAGTTGTTTCCAGCGTTCGATCAGATCTTCATGGATACTATTGAATTGATCACGATGTGGGACATTTTGAACTTCTTCAATCCAATGCCACTGTGCAACAGAAGCTTCAAGCAACCCTGTTGGCGTGTCTGCGTTGTATTCCAGCATTTTGATATTTTGCCCATCATAGGCGAAGTCAAAACGGCCATACAGCATAGGTGCTTTGGTTTTCCATGAATGTTCTATGGAGGCAATTGCAGCCTGTGGAATTTGAAAATAATCTGGGTAATCACCCGATTGAATGATTCGATCGGCAACCTGTAAACACATTTGATGCAACTCATTGGCTGCATCTTCAAGTTGTTCGATTTGTTTTAAATGAAATTCATACGATACGCCTTCGGACCAATAGATTGATCCATCTGTCGAAGGAAGATTGTAATAATCAAAACCGATATCAAGGTGACGCTGTTGCCAGTTGTCGCGCTCAGGGTAAAGGATCCTTTTCAACGCTTATCCCCCAAAAGAGCTTCCGCCACGACCAAAGCCACCACGTATAGGTGTGGATTTGGCTTGAGTATGTACATGATTTGAAATTTTAGAGGAAATTGAACGATTCCCATAAGCTGTGATCACACGACCTGCACGTTTAACTTTACGATTATTTTTATAATATTGTGGACCAATGTATCGAGAAACATAAGCACCGCCACCAGAGCTTGAACTTTGATATTCTTCTTCTTCAGGCTCGCACAGTTGATAATCCCAATCTTGATAACAGTCGTACTGATTGCTATAGATATCTTGCTGTAAAGTTTTTGAACCGCTACACGCTGTAAGTAAAAGTGGAACAACAACTAATGATATTTTTTTTGTCCGCATTAATAAAAACCTTTTCGGTTTGGTTTTATAAAAAATAAAAATGAAATTTTTATGTGGGCTAATGATATTTAGTCAGTGGAATAAAGTACAGACCTGAGAATGACTTTATTTTAAAGATTTTAAAGTCTATTGAATATTTAGATTCTCAAAAATATTGGATGGATAAACCAACTGAAATCATATTTTGATAATGCTTTAAAAGTTCATTCAAAGCATAAAAAATAGCGCCGAAGCGCTATTTTTATGGATATTCGATTTTTATATCATCAAGATTTTCAGCATTTTTGAAATGCTTTTAGATCTAGGATTGTTCAAAGGCTTTTTGACCATAGACATAAGTGGCTTGAACATTTCGATCATCACCCATGGTGAATAGCGCAAATAAAGCATCTTCAATATTTTTAGCACGCTGTTGACGCAATGTTTGCAAGGCAGTGGCATTGAGATTTAGCACCACAAAATCAGCTTCTTTACCGTGATTAAAGTTGCCTAGCTTATCCTCTAGATTTAAGGCTTTTGCACCACCTAAAGTTGCGTGATACAGCGATTCAAATGCGGAGAGTTTATCACCTTGAAGCTGTTGCACTTTATAGGCTTCATTAATGGTCTGTAGCTGACTAAATGACGTCCCTGCGCCAATATCTGTACCCAACCCCACTTTGACTTTCTTTTCCCAAGTTTTTTTCAGTGGAAATAAACCACTGCCTAAGAACAAGTTAGACGTTGGGCAAAATGCGATTGCTGAATCCGTGTCATGCATACAATCCCATTCAGCATCTTCTAAATGGACACAGTGTGCAAATACAGACTGAGACCCTGTTAAACCATAGTGATGATAGACATCTAAATAACCTTTTTGCTCAGGGAACAGTTCTTTTACCCACGCGATTTCATTTTTGTTTTCACTTAAATGTGTATGCACATACACATCTGGATATTCAGCTTTGAGTTGCCCTGCTTTTTCCAATTGCTCAGGTGTAGACGTTGGTGCAAAACGAGGCGTGATGGCATAAAGGTTACGACCTTTACCGTGCCATTTCTCAATCAACGCTTTTGATTCGGTATAGGCTGTTTCAGCCGTATCACAGAGATCTTCAGGTGCATGACGATCCATCATCACTTTCCCTGCGATTAAACGCATTTGATGGCGTTCTGCTGCTTCAAATAAAGCATCGACCGATTGTGGATGTACGGTACAAAAGACCAAAGCGGTGGTCGTACCGTTTTTCAGCAACTCATTAACAAAGAAATGCGCGATTTCATCTGCATATTTTTTATCTCTAAACTGCATTTCAGTCGGGAAGGTATACGTGTTGAGCCACTCTAAAAGCTGTTCACCATAAGCCCCGACCATTTCTGTTTGTGGGAAATGAATATGCGTGTCGATGAATCCAGGCACAATCAGCTGATCGGGATAATGTGCAAACTGCATTTCAGGAGTAATGCGAGTCTGACCTTCTTGCCACGTTCCAAACCACGTTACTTTCCCTTGTTCAGTAATCAGTAAACCATCTTCTACATATCGCACTTGGTCGTGAATTTCACGCGCTTGGGCAACCGTATTCTGAATATCGAGGAAGCGACCGCGAATCGCCGTCGTTGCAATTACAGAAGACATTAAGTTTGATCCTACATTTTATTTTTTCGATTGATTGTACCCTAAAGCCATCACATTGATTCATTACACGATCGAAACTATTCAGTCTGATTAAACGGTATAACGTTGACTCAAGCCCCAATCTGCCAAGATACGGCGATAAGTTGTTGAAGAACGATCAGCCTCAAAATGTGCTTCCATCATCAAATCCAGCGGTAACTCTTCCGGTTTTTGAGATTCGACGATCTCCTGATCTTCAGCAAAGATTTGTGCATTAAAATCATAAACGGCTTGCAGGTCACCTGTTTGATCAAAATTACGTGTCAGTGGTACGAATAATCGAGTTTGATTGACTGAAACAGGACAGCACGCATTGAGAATTTTGAGTATGCCATTGTCAGGAAAATCCACGGTTAAAATCGCTGAAAATGGTGGATAAATTTCAAAGGTGCGCTTCCATTCGAAGCCTTTTGGTTCTAAATGTTTTAACGCATGTGGGTAGTTACTCACGCCACTGATGTATGTCGATTTCAAACCATAATCTGTTTTCTCTGTATGGTATTTGGGAACGACTGGATTATCACGGTCTGCAAAGGCTTCGTGGTGTACCCATGCAAAGTGTGCAACATCAATAAAACCTTCTAACTGACGTCCTGATGAACCTGCAATATCCACAAAAGGCGGCAAAATAGATTGATGTTGGGCGTCATCCCATGTGTTTAAAACAGGAATATTATTATGTTCAAAATCACGACCATGGACACTGGTCCATACGAGGCCATAACGAAGAATGACTGGAAATTGGGTTAAGCTAAAGCGATCAGATATTTTGGTTAAATCGGGCTGTGCGGGAATTTTGGTACATTTACCTTCAGCATTGAATCTTAAACCATGATAACGGCACACGATTTCTTCGCCTTCAACCCAACCTTTGGTTAAAGGCACACCGCGGTGTGGGCAGATGTCACGAACCAGTTTGATCGCACCACTTTCTGTTTGATAAAGTGCCATGTTTAGATCGAGTAAAGTCACTTGTTGTGGCGTGGTGGAAACATCTTGAACACGTGCAACGGGATACCAATACTGCGCTAAAATTCCCCAATCATTTAAATCAAAACTATTGTTGCACGGTGCGCTGATGGGATTCAATGTTGGAATCATATTCATGTTCGTTACTCCAAATCAGCCAATTTCCATTGCAGTGAGAAAAGACTGATTGGAAATATAAAATTGCTGAGACAAAAAATGATTAAGATATTTTTATGAGGGATGCAATTTTTTTGCCAACTTGAATTGTGAGCATGAATCCAGTGTATTTGTAATAGGCTCAGGTGTTTTTAGGAAATGGAAAACCAAGAAAAATCAGATGTTTTTGAACAAAAGATAAAAAAACTCATCATGGAAAATGCTTTTTTAAGTCAGCTATTACACGATTTAAAAGGGTTTGAACCTTTGGCTTATTTAAGTGCAGGTGTGATACGAAATTGGATCTGGTCGCATTTACATGGTCAACACTATGACTTTGATCAGACTGAAATTGATGTAATCTTTTATGATGCTGAAGAGATAAATCAGCAAAGAATGTTGAGATTACATTCATTTTTAAAAGAGTTTTATCCAAATCAAAGTTGGGATATCACCAATCAAGCACATGTACATTTCTGGTATAAGACTGAAAATGGGCACACTATTCCACCCTTAAAATCGATGAGTGAAGCGCTTTCCTATTGGCCTGAAACAGCAACGGCGATCGCGGTACGGATGGATAAAAAAGACGATATTGAAGTGATTGCGCCTTTGGGTTTGAGCGATTTATTTGAATTAAAACTGCGTTGGAATGATCGATTGGTTTCACGTGGAGTCTTTGAACACAGAGTTCAAAGCAAACGGTTTTTAGAACGTTGGCCACAATTAGAAATCATGAATTAAAAAACATATTTAATGATCAAGTTAATCAAATGAATGTCTATAGCTTGAATGTGTTGAAATGAATCACTTTTAAAAAGCTCATTTAGATAAAAAGCCTTCCGTTTGGAAGGCTTTTTTATGATTGATCTAGATCAAATTACAGCGTGGTTTCGTTATATTTCTTACTATGACGAATAGACAGGATCGCCGTGATTGCAAGTACAATCACAATGAAACTGAGAGAAATCCAAATCGGCATATGGAATACATCCAGCATCAACATTTTGAAACCAATGAAGACTAAGATCAAACCTAAGCCATAAGGTAGATAATGCATTTTCGATGCTGCACCAGACAACAAGAAGAACATGGCACGTAAGCCTAGGATTGCCATTAAGTTTGCGGTTAAAACAATGAAGGGATCTGTGGTCACCGCAAAAATTGCAGGGATAGAATCGACCGCAAAGATCACATCTGATGCTTCAACTAAAATCAGGACTAAGAATAAAGGCGTTGCCCATAACACACCATTTTGACGAACAAAAAATTTATTGCCTTCGAGTTGCGGTGTGATACGCATGTGTTTACGTAACCACTTTAGGATCGCCATTTCTTCAATATTGGGATCATCGTCTTGTCCTTTCAGGAATTTAAAACCTGTATAAACCAGGAATGCACCGAAGATATAAAGAATCCAAGAAAACTCTTGAACGAACCAAGCCCCAATGAAAATAAAAATGGTTCTGAGAACAATCGCACCCAGTACGCCATAGAGTAACAGCTGGCGTTGCAATGCAGGTGGAATTGCAAAGGCAGCAAAAATCATCAGCCAAACGAAGACGTTATCAATCGCTAAAGATTTTTCAAGTAGATAACCAGCGAAGTATTCCATGACTTTGGTATTCGCAACGGCCACACCAGCTGTTTGCTCAAGATAAAGCCACAAACCGCCACCAAAAAGACTGGCAACAGTGACCCAAGCAATACTCCAATATGCAGCCGTTTTAACTTTGACTTCTTGACCTTCTTTTTGCTTAAAGCCTAAAAAGTCGATGAGTAGCATGATGGTTACAATGCCGAAAAATGCCAAATAAAGCCATAGATTGCCTATGCTTTCCATATCACTCTTCCTTTCTGGCAAATGGAAGAGGCATAAAAAAACCTTGACCAGTCGCCAGATGAATTAATAAAACATCTGAAACAACATGATCAAGGTCTTGCCTACATCTTAATAAAAATACTAACTTAAGATGCTCGGATACCGACTTTTTTCAAAGCGTAATGACGATATTCCGACACATCATTTTCAAGGTGTTTTTAATAGAACTAGATCTCTTAAAAATCTCTTCGAAAATGATGTTTTGAGGAGGCTACTCCCCTTGTTCAATACGAATTTGTGCAGAAATACTGAGTATTTCTAAGTGAGAATAGGATCTCATATTTTTCATATCTGTGCAAATGTGGGCTGTGATTACGTTTTACGAATGAAGTCGGTTCTTTGTACCAGTACTATTGCCAAAAGCGTCCCGATCACAGCCAAAATACCGCCAAATAGTCCAATATGGTTTAAACCATATTGAACGCTGACAAAACCACCAAGTAAGGCACCGCTACCAATACCAACATTGTATAAGCCTGAATAAATGGCCATGGCGACGTCAGTTGCATCCGATGCCAAATTTAAAGTCTTAGCTTGAAGTGCCAAGCTGAACATGATGATACTCATGCCCCAAAATAAGCTGATCGTCGTTAAGGAAAGAACAGAACTGGATAAAGGTAAAATTAGTAGCATCGTGATGGCTAAGATCATGCAACTGAGCGGAATAAACAGTTTGGGAAATCTCTGTCCAAATTTACCAAATAGAAACGATCCTAATAATCCTGCACCACCAAAGCACAATAATAAAGTCGTGGTTTGAGCTGAAGTGAATTGTGCAATGTTTAAGCTAAAAGGCTCAATATAACTATAAGCGGTAAATTGGGCTGTAATGACGATAATCGTCAATGCAAATACAATCATCAAACTGGGGCGTTGTATAAAATCTTTGAGACTACTCATTGAACCTGAATTCAGACTCGGTAATTTGGGTAAACTTTTAGCCAAGATTAAACAAACCACTGCTGCACAAATTGCTATTAGTGCAAATGTATTTCGCCAGCCATACATCTCGCTGATCATGCGCCCAAATGGAATTCCCAGCACCATTGCCAATGCTGTACCTGTAGCCAATAAACCTAATGCCTGAAATTCTTTGCCTTTGGGTGCCACACGAACAGCAAGTGATGCAGTGATTGCCCAAAATAGCGCATGTGAAAATGCGATGCCGATTCGACTTAACAGCAGAATATCGAAACTCCATGCAAAATAGGACAGTCCGTGGCTCACAATGAAGACACTAAATAGCGCTATCAGTAAAAAACGACGTTCAATATTTTTAGTTAAAAGCATGATAGGAAGAGAAATGGGTGCAACGACCCATGCATAGAGCGTAATCATGATACCGACATCAGTTGCTGCCATATCAAAACTTCGTCCAATATCACTGAGCAATGCCACTGGAATAAACTCGGTGGTATTAAAGATAAATGCTGCAAATGCTAAACTGATGACACTGATCCATTGTTGAGTAGGATTCAATTGAGGTTCGGTATGGGGTTTTATGACAGCAGACATGAAAGGGAATTTTTGGAAAATTTAGGCCAGTGTATGGCTTAATCAGTGAATTGTTAAGTAATCTCTAAAAGCTTAGGTCTGATCGTTTGATTTAACGAAGCGGTCTTGCTTCTCATGAGTCTAATAATAAAAAATAACAGTATTCAAAATTAAAACATGGCAATTTCGAAGATGATTAAAATACTGGAAATATAAAAATGTTAGAAATCAAGCATCAAGATACTGGTTCTAAGGGTGAGTTTTATGTGGGCGAAGACGGTCATCATTTGGCCGAAATGACGTACTCATGGGCGGGAACAGATAAATTTATTATTGATCATACTTGGGTGGATGACTCGCTTCGTGGTCAAAATGTAGGTCGACAATTGGTTGATCGTGCGGTCGCATTAGCACGTGAAAAAAATGTAAAAATTTTACCTTTGTGCCCTTTTGCAAAGTCTGTATTTGATAAAGACGCCTCTATTCATGATGTGTTGTTCGGTTAAGTTTTCTATTTTATTCAAATTTCAACATAGGTGATTTATGCAGTTTCAACATTTTGATGATGGTCAACAAGGTGAGTTTTTTGCTGTAAATGAGTCAGGTCAAAGAATTGCAGAAATTAGCTATGTTTGGAGCGGTGAGCAGAAAATCATTGCCAATCATACATGGGTAGATGACTCTCTACGTGGGCAAGGTGTTGCACGTCAGTTGCTTGATGTTCTTGTTGTTTTTGCAAGAGAGAATAATTTAAAAATCGTGGCGACTTGTTCTTATGTTGAAGTGATGTTTAGACGAGATAAAAGTTTGGCAGATGTGATTGCCTAAAAATAAAAAAGCCCGCTTTGCGGGCTGAATTTATTTACGAATCTCTTTTTTCAATCGCCTTGCGAGCACCTTCGGGTAAGTTGGCAAAAAGCTCTAGGGCTCTTTTAGGTCGAGCAATTAATTCTTCAATTATTAAATTAATCATTTCAAATAAGGTGTTTGCTATTTCAGGTGAGTCATCTAATTTTATTTCCCCTGGATGTACAGCATTATTTCCAACCACACGACAATAATCTAATGCTTGTTGAATATGAGGATGTAGTCCTTTCTTAACCAAATTGGATATATCTTGATTAATATTTTCCCCTTTCTCACCTACTTCTTTCATTAGTTTTTGTAAAACTAGACGAAGTAAAGCAGCAGCACCTCTTGGAGATTTATTCACAATATTTACAGCTTCTTCAAAATCCTTTTTTAATTCTTCTGACATTTCTTGATGAGGGCGAATAGGAGAGTTTTTGATAGGGTAGATAATTTCATTATTTAACCATAGAGTACTTTGTCGACAATGCGTGCATAGACTGCTGATTAATGTATTTTGCTTATTAAAATATCGTGGATTATTAAATGGTATAGGAAATTTAGCATCATCACTCCAGATATGTTGCGAATAAACCTCACAATAAATGCAGTGAAAATTTTCTTTTTGGAAAGTTGGTTGGAAATATTTTTGTGTCATGAGTTTTTATAAAATTAGTAATATATTGATAATAATAAAAAAAGGACTAAAAACATAGTCCTTTAATTTTAAATATTAAGTGATTAGTTAAATTTTTAACGCAGCAATTAACTTCTGATGTAAACCACCAAAACCACCATTTGACATAATCACGACAGCATCGCCCTCACCTGCTTCAGCCACGACATTTTGAATGATTTCATCCAGTGTACGAGCCACTTTAGCGTTGTTGGTTGATGCATCAATCACAGGTTGTAAATCCCAATCCAAACCTTCAGGTTGATACCAAATCACTTCATCGGCTAAACGTGCCGAATGCGCTAAGCCATCTTTATGACTGCCCATACGCATAGTGTTTGAACGAGGTTCAATAATCGCCCAAAGTTTACGTTCGCCTAAACGTTTGCGCGCACCTTCAAGCGTGGTATCAATGGCGGTAGGATGATGTGCAAAGTCATCAAAAACTTCGATACCTTTTACGGTATCTAACAATTCCATACGGCGTTTTACACCACCAAAGTTTGAAAGAGCCTCACAAGCGATTTCAATCGAAACACCGACATGCTCTGCCGCGGCAATGGTGGCCAAAGCATTGGCAACAGAGTGCTGCCCTGTCATGCTCCAATTCACTTCGCCTTTGACGACACCATGTTCAAGCACTTTAAAATGCGAGCCATCCGCAACCAATTGTTCAGCAGATAAAGCTGCTTTTTCATGTGCTTCTAAACCTGTGCGTACCACAGGTGTCCAACAGCCCATGTCTAAGACTTCATCAATATTGGTTTCAGTAATTGGCGCAATAATACGACCTTCTGAAGGAATCGTACGAACCAAGTGATGAAACTGTTTTTGAATCGCAGCCAAATCATCAAAAATATCCGCATGATCAAATTCAAGATTATTTAAAATCGCCGTTTTCGGATGGTAGTGTACAAACTTAGAACGTTTGTCGAAGAATGCCGAATCATACTCATCTGCTTCTACACAAAAATATTTTCCAGCACCTAAACGTGCACTTTCTTTAAAACCAAGTGGCACACCACCGATCAAGAAACCGGGCTCTAACCCTGCTTGATCAAGTACCCATGCCAACATTGTGGTGGTCGTGGTTTTACCATGAGTCCCTGCAACACCCAGGACATGCTTACCTTGTAGCACATGATCTGCTAAAAATTGCGGACCTGAAATATAGGGTAAACCTTCGTTTAACATATATTCGACAGCATCAATACCACGCTTCATGGCATTACCCACAATCACTAAATCTGGATGCGGTTGCAAATGGCTACGGTCGTAACCCTGCATTAACGTAATGCCTGCATTTTCAAGTTGAGTAGACATTGGGGGATAAACATTTGCATCTGAACCCGTCACCTTATGACCCAAATCACGCGCTAATAACGCCAATGAACCCATAAAGGTGCCACAAATACCCAATATATGCAGATGCATGCTTTCTAACTCCACTACTCTTATATAGACACATCACTTTGTTTTTGGTGGTGTTGTCATGATTTATTCAATTTGAAGCCAACGATAGCAAGGGTCTGAATGAAAAGATAGTTTTTCTTGTATCAACAGCGCAATAAAAAAATTGAATTTATGTAGCAATATATATGCGAAATAATTACAGTTTTCTTGACAAACTCTGATGTGTTTTTTTGAATAAAACGTAAAATAATGCGAAATGAATTTTTGAGACATCGATGGTCTATTTGCCTCTGCTCCTTCTGATTTTAGCAAACTGTTTTATGACCTTGGCGTGGTACGGTCATTTGAAATTTTTGCCACATGATGCCCCACTTTGGCAAGCCATTTTATTCAGTTGGGTGATCGCACTGTTTGAGTACAGTTTGATGATTCCTGCGACTCGAATGTTGGCTCAACATGGTTGGGCTGTAGGACAAATGAAAATCACACAAGAAGTCGTGACCCTACTGGTCTTTGTGCCTTTTATGATTTTCATGTTTAAGCAACCTTTTAAGCTGGATTATATTTGGGCTGCTTTGTGTCTATGTGGTTGTGTTTATTTTGTATTTCGTACGCCATAAGAGTGATTATTTTTTGATATTTTAACTTTTAAGTCTTTTTTTCGAAATCCTATAAAAAAATAATAAAAATCGAGCCTTGTTTTAACCACTGAAATTTTATGAAGTTGAATTTTCAGTCTATAATACAGGGCTCTTATTAAAGCTTGGCTCTAGTCGAGATTTATCTCTCTTAATTATCTCTGGAAACATTGCAATGAATGCGGCCGCTTCACAAGACACTCCTCTCGTTGGAATTATCATGGGTTCTCAGTCTGACTGGGCAACCCTCGAACACACTGCCAATATGTTGAAACAACTTGGCGTACCTTTTGAAGCGGAAGTGGTATCTGCACACCGTACGCCAGATCGTTTATTCGAATATGCTGAACAAGCACGTGGTCGTGGTATCCAAGTGATTATTGCGGGTGCAGGTGGTGCAGCGCATTTACCAGGTATGTGTGCGGCAAAGACTGATTTACCAGTGTTGGGTGTACCTGTGAAATCCTCGATTTTAAATGGTGTTGATTCATTGTTGTCTATTGTGCAAATGCCTGCGGGTATTGCTGTCGGTACGCTTGCAATTGGTCCGGCTGGTGCGACCAATGCGGCAATTATGGCTGCACAAATTTTAGGTTTAACTCGTCCAGACATCGCAAAAAATGTCGCAGATTTCCGTGATGCGCAAACGGATAAAGTTGCGAGCAAAAATATTCCAGGTCAAATTTAAAGCCAAGCTTAATACGGGACATTCCTCATGGATAAAACCATTGGTATTTTTGGTGGCGGTCAACTCGGTCGTATGATGGCACAAGCTGCTTTACCTCTTAATATTCAGTGTACTTTCTTTGAAGCGAGTACAGACTGCCCATCGAGTGCTTTAGGCACAGTCTTTTCAACTAAAGCTGAAAATGGTTTAGCTGAGTTTATTCAAAGTGCAGATGTTTTTAGTCTAGAGTTTGAAAATACGCCATTGGCTGATGTTGATGTTTTAACAAAAAATAAAGACCTACATCCACCACGCCAAGCATTAGCGATTGCACAACATCGTCTTTCTGAAAAGGCTTTGTTTGATACGCTTGATATTCCTGTTGCGCCCTATAAAGCAGTAGATTCCTTGGAAAGCTTAAAACAAGCTGTTGCTGATCTAGGTTTACCCATTGTGCTTAAAACCGCAACTGGCGGATACGATGGCAAAGGTCAATTTGTACTGCGTCAACACGATCAAATAAATCAAGCATGGGTGGAACTGGGTCCTGCTGGCGAACTCATCGCTGAAAGTTTTGTGACTTTCTCTCGTGAAGTGTCAATTATTGCGGTACGTGGCCAAAATGGTGATGTAAAAACGTGGCCTTTGGCTGAGAACCATCATCACAATGGCATTTTATCGCACTCGATTGTGCCTGCACCCAACAGCGCAGACTTACAACCCGTAGCACAAGACTACATCACTCGCCTACTCAATCATTTGAATTATGTCGGTGTGCTGACCTTAGAGTTATTTGTAACAGATAAAGGTCTATATGCCAATGAAATGGCACCTCGAGTTCATAACTCTGGTCATTGGTCGATTGAAGGTGCAGTTTGCTCCCAGTTTGAAAACCACGTTCGTGCTGTAGCAGGTTTGCCTTTAGGTTCAACCGCTGTAGTACGACCAACGGTGATGGTCAACATTATTGGTCAATATCCTAAGACTCAAGATGTATTGGCTTTAGAAGGTGCACATTTGCATCTCTATAACAAGTCAGAGCGTGAAGGTCGTAAAATTGGTCACATCACATTGATGCCAAATGATGCTGCTGAATTGACTGGATTATGTCGTCAATTGGCGAAGATTCTTCCGAATCCATTGGCTTTGACACAAGATATGATCATCTAAGTTCAAGCCTGTATTAAAAAAAAGCGATCACACCTGTGGTCGCTTTTTTATTGTCTGATGTTCAGGCATCATTGCGCCTCTTTGAAAAATGTCTACTGATCATATCTATAAAAAGCACGGTTATGTTTTTATTGATCAATGATTTATAACTATAAAAAACCAAATTTTCTGAAAAGTACCTGTTGATAACTTTTTACAGAGCTTGTATTTTTTGAATTTAAATAGTGTCAACGAATTCATTACTTTGAATTTAAATTCAAAAAATAGAAAATAAATTCAAATTTTTTAAATTTAAAAATTTGGCTTTGAATTTAAAAGTTGTTTAATTTGAATTTAAAGTTCTAGATGAAAAGCATGGGTTTACTTCTATTTGTTTTTAAACAATAAATGATATGACGACAAGGAGGTTTTAGATTTTTAAGGTTGTGTATAACTTTTTAAAATATTTAAATTTAAACTGGGATATTTAAATTCATACACACTACTTTGTTTTGAATTTAAAAACTTGCTGTGGATAGATTGTTTTAAATTCAAAGTTTTTCAGTCGGAAGTGCATTTTTAAATTTAAAAGTCAAAATATGAATTTAAACAGAGAACAATGAATTTAAATTTACGATTTGAACCTTTAAATTTTTCCTCAGAATGCTATGTTGAGCTCATAAATTAAATTCAAAAATAATTGGAAGGTTATGCGTCGTTTATCTATTGTATTTGGTTCTGTGTTTTTAGCGATGACTCAGGCTCAAGCTGAATTATTAATTAATGGGCAACCTGCGGTCATTTCATCTTCTGAACAAGCATCTGTGCCTCTAAATAATCTAAATTCTAATGACACATCTCAAACGAGCTTTCAAAGTTGTATTGCAAATCTTAAAAGCAGAGCAATGTCTTCAGGTGTTTCTTCAACGACGTATGATCGTTATACCCAAAATTTAACACCTGATTATTCTGTGATTGAGAAACTCAACTATCAACCTGAATTTTCTACGCCTATTTGGGATTATTTATCGGGTTTGGTCGATGATGAGCGTGTTGCTGCTGGCAAACAAAAGTTAGTTCAACATCACGATGTATTGAGTCGTGCTGCTACGATCTACGGTGTGCCAGTGGAAACGATTGTTGCGGTGTGGGGTGTTGAAAGTAATTTTGGTGATATTTCGGGTAAATATCCTTTGTTGCAAGCTTTAGGTACATTAAGTTGTGAGGGGCGTCGTCAAAGTTATTTCCGTGGTGAGTTTTTTGCAACCATGCGCATTTTACAACGGGGTGATTTAAGAGAAGAACAGTTAAAAGGTTCATGGGCGGGCGCATTTGGTCATACTCAATTTATGCCAACCACCTATGAAGAATTAGCTGTTGATTTTGATGGTGATGGTCGTCGAGATTTGGTGTCGAGTACATCGGATGCCTTGGCTTCTACAGCAAACTTTTTAAAGAAACGTGGTTGGCAAACAGGGCAACCATGGGGATTTGAAGTGAGCATTCCTGCTGATTTATCTATTTCAGGAGAAGGCCGTCGTAATAAAAAATCACTCAGTTCGTGGGTGGATCGAGGTGTGGTTCGTGCGGATGGCTCTCCACTGATACAAGGTAATTTATCGGGTTCATCGCAAGCGGGTTTAATGTCACCAGCAGGTGCATCAGGGCCGACTTTCTTAGTGTTTAAAAATTTCGACGCTATATATAGTTATAACGCAGCTGAAAGTTATGCCTTGGCGATTGCGCACTTATCAGATCGTTTACAAGGCAAACCTGTCTTCAGTAAAGCTTGGCCGACTGCTGATGCAGGAACGTCACGTGCTGAAAGACGTGAAATTCAACATTTTTTGATTAAGCGTGGCTATGACATTGGTGATGCGGATGGTTTGATTGGTGATAAAACACGTAAAGCGATTGTTCAGGAGCAAAATCGTTTGGGTTTAAATCCGACAGGTCGTGCGGGGCAACAAATTTTACGTGCATTTAGAGATGAAAATGCCAAATTGATGATGAATTAATTTCTTAACTATACATATAAGTCATATAAAAAAAGGTCTGCTCAATTGCAGACCTTTTTATCGTTTTATGTGTATACCTATATATGGTAGGGATAAACCATAGCTATAGATCTAAAACGAAAATATGTATTTATGGTGCTGAGCGATCAAGTTTCACGGCTTCAAGCAAATCGAAAATAACATGGGTTACATCTTGACTGAATTCGCGGTCATTAAAAATTTCATAAGCCGTGATGGTGATGTCCGTATCGCTTGGAAGTTGTTTTTGTTCTTCTTCAATCAAATCTTGGATAGGCAATAACGTTTGTTTGATTTCTAAATGCAGAACATCTTCAAATTTAATGTTTTCATCATCAAGTTCAAGAAGTTGTTCATTGTAAAAAGGCAATAAAATAGAGTTGAGATAAGGTTGAAGCTCAACAATATCAAAAATTTCGATATCACGAGTCTGTTCAATCGTGCTGATATGATCATTTACTTCTAGGATAATATGATAATAACTCACGGCTTTCTCCTCTAATTCATGAGCATATACAATAGCATGAATCGTGCTAAACACACGGTTTAGTATATAAATACTTATAAAATATATGGAATATAAGTGTTCAATTTATGAATTAGTTTCGATTGTTTAAAAGAGCAATATCTGCCGCTTTAAGTCTGAATTGCTCAAAATCTTGCTTTTCTAAAATCGGGTACATCAGTGATTCAGGGTCATCCGAATGTAATATACCTAAACCATGTCCGAGTTCGTGTGCCAAAGTGAGTCTTAGGTCATTGATATTTTGGAATTCATAAATATTGATTTCACGACCATTAAATTGTCCTTTATCAAATTGACGCGCTTGGAAGCGTTGATTGAATTGAGCAACCGATTGATTGAACTGTTGATTGAGTTGATTAACCGTAGCCACGTGTTGATTGGTTTGTTGCACGTTTTGATTAAAAGTATCTATTTGTTGTTGTAATTGTTGCGCTGCAGCATCAAGTCGCTGTTTTTGATCCTGTAAATAGGTACGCATTACATGACTTTGATGTGTGGATTGATTAAATCTTTGCACCTCATTGTTATAACGGTCTAAACGATATTGATAATCTATCTTTGTTTGTTCAATCAAACGCTGTTGAAAATTTAAATCAGATTCAATTTGTCCTAATTTTTGAAATTCACTTTCATTTGAGCGCTGGGCTTGCTCTAGCCTATAAAGTTCAGAGCGACGTGCTTCGGAATCAGCTTGGCGATGATCATAAATCAGGTTAATGGTGAGCTGTGCATTTGGGTCATATATAAAGAGTGGCTGAGATGTGCCTAAGAACCAAATATCCGCTGCTTGTTGGGTGATTTCTTTTAATTGATCATGACTAATGTTGAAACGTGGGTCAATATGTCCAATTTTATAGCGCAGTCGATTATCGAAAGGGTGTTGAAGACGATCTAAAACTGAGTTGTGATTCAGTTGAGGGTTGAAAATCCGTTGAGATGCAAAAAATGCTAAAGCTATAAGTGAAATTATAAGAAGCAGGATTCGCATATAAAGGACATGTAAAAAGTTGTTGTCTAAATAATGTATAGCAAAATACAAATTAGGCAATAATTTAGCTGGGCTTTAGATTTAATACCTATCAATAAAGTGAATAGAAATTTCGCTGATGGAAAATAAATCAAATTAGAAAGTTGGAATGTCATTAAGGATAAAACTAAGTCCAAATCTCATAAGGAAAAGATCTGATTGATGATAAATTTGAGCTTAATGCAAAATTTTCTATGAAAAAGGAATCGCTGAAAAACGTGATAAATGAAAATAAAATAAGAAAAATGATTAAAAAATGAATGAAATACACAGTTTTTATCGAATTTGGTTGAAAAAACATACATACGTTAATTTTAAATGAAAATAGGGGTTGCAATGATTTCTAAATCCTCTAGAATGCACCCCATACCGACGAGATACACGGAAACGAACGAAGCAGATTGCTGAGTTGTTGAGGTGATCGAAGTCCAGCTTCTAATACTGACGAGGTATTAGAAAGATCATTAAGAGATTATGAAGAACAACTTGTGTGGATTTTTACTGATTGATTAATCGAAATTATTTTCATTGATTGATGGTAAAAATGACTCGAAGTTTATTTGAGAAATATTTGTCAGAAGATTGATGAGCCAAGATTGGTGCCCTATAGGCACTAAGCAATATTAAACTGAAGAGTTTGATCATGGCTCAGATTGAACGCTGGCGGCAGGCTTAACACATGCAAGTCGAGCGGGGAGATGTAGCTTGCTACATCACTTAGCGGCGGACGGGTGAGTAATGCTTAGGAATCTGCCTATTAGTGGGGGACAACGTTTCGAAAGGAACGCTAATACCGCATACGTCCTACGGGAGAAAGCAGGGGACCTTCGGGCCTTGCGCTAATAGATGAGCCTAAGTCGGATTAGCTAGTTGGTGGGGTAAAGGCCTACCAAGGCGACGATCTGTAGCGGGTCTGAGAGGATGATCCGCCACACTGGGACTGAGACACGGCCCAGACTCCTACGGGAGGCAGCAGTGGGGAATATTGGACAATGGGGGGAACCCTGATCCAGCCATGCCGCGTGTGTGAAGAAGGCCTTTTGGTTGTAAAGCACTTTAAGCGAGGAGGAGGCGCCCTGGATTAATACTCTAGGTGCGTGGACGTTACTCGCAGAATAAGCACCGGCTAACTCTGTGCCAGCAGCCGCGGTAATACAGAGGGTGCGAGCGTTAATCGGATTTACTGGGCGTAAAGCGTGCGTAGGTGGCCAATTAAGTCAAATGTGAAATCCCTGAGCTTAACTTAGGAATTGCATTCGATACTGGTTGGCTAGAGTATGGGAGAGGATGGTAGAATTCCAGGTGTAGCGGTGAAATGCGTAGAGATCTGGAGGAATACCGATGGCGAAGGCAGCCATCTGGCCTAATACTGACACTGAGGTACGAAAGCATGGGGAGCAAACAGGATTAGATACCCTGGTAGTCCATGCCGTAAACGATGTCTACTAGCCGTTGGGGTCTTTGAGACTTTAGTGGCGCAGCTAACGCGATAAGTAGACCGCCTGGGGAGTACGGTCGCAAGACTAAAACTCAAATGAATTGACGGGGGCCCGCACAAGCGGTGGAGCATGTGGTTTAATTCGATGCAACGCGAAGAACCTTACCTGGTCTTGACATACAGAGAACTTTCCAGAGATGGATTGGTGCCTTCGGGAACTCTGATACAGGTGCTGCATGGCTGTCGTCAGCTCGTGTCGTGAGATGTTGGGTTAAGTCCCGCAACGAGCGCAACCCTTTTCCTTATTTGCCAGCGGGTTAAGCCGGGAACTTTAAGGATACTGCCAGTGACAAACTGGAGGAAGGCGGGGACGACGTCAAGTCATCATGGCCCTTACGACCAGGGCTACACACGTGCTACAATGGTCGGTACAAAGGGTTGCTACCTAGCGATAGGATGCTAATCTCAAAAAGCCGATCGTAGTCCGGATTGGAGTCTGCAACTCGACTCCATGAAGTCGGAATCGCTAGTAATCGCGGATCAGAATGCCGCGGTGAATACGTTCCCGGGCCTTGTACACACCGCCCGTCACACCATGGGAGTTTGTTGCACCAGAAGTAGGTAGTCTAACCTTAGGGGGGACGCTTACCACGGTGTGGCCGATGACTGGGGTGAAGTCGTAACAAGGTAGCCGTAGGGGAACCTGCGGCTGGATCACCTCCTTAACGAAAGATTGACGATCGGTAAGAATCCACAACAAGTTGTTCTTCATGAAGATGTATCTGAGGGTCTGTAGCTCAGTTGGTTAGAGCACACGCTTGATAAGCGTGGGGTCACAAGTTCAAGTCTTGTCAGACCCACCATGACTTAAGATACATCGAATCTATATAAGTGATAAGCTGGGGACTTAGCTTAGTTGGTAGAGCGCCTGCTTTGCACGCAGGAGGTCAGGAGTTCGACTCTCCTAGTCTCCACCA